>CAZZET010000006.1:0-80719 GCA_964653275.1 uncultured Methylococcales bacterium | reverse complement strand
GACTTTATCAGGATAGTAAAAGCGATCATTTCCGGGGTTCTCGTCATTTCAATCCTACTTTTCTTTTACGACAGACTAACGAGTATACCTCGCTCGGTTCTACCCCTTTATGCTGTTTCCCTACTTGTGTTTCTCTGTACGCCACGCCTATTTTACCGATGTTTAAAAGATAATTGGCAAGGACGCTCAATGGGTAAACGAGCAATCATTGTAGGCGCTGGAATGGCGGGAGAAGCCCTTGTTCGAGACCTCATGCGTGAACTCGATTCGTCGTTTTATCCAGTCGCTTTCGTCGACGATGATAAGCGAAAGAATAGACGTGAAATACATGGTTTGCGTGTACAGGGATCCTGTCGAAAAATTCCTAGATTAGTCACCAAACTGCAAGCTGAAGTCGTATTAATAGCGATTCCATCGGCTGATGATGCCCAGATGCGCCGTATCGTTGGATTTTGCGACAATGCCGGGGTACCTTGTTTAACCCTTCCGTCAATTAGAGAAATTTTGAGTGGCCGTGTAAGCGAACAGGAACTTCGTCACGTATCCATCGAAGATCTTTTAGGACGTGACCCCGTCAGACTAAACTGGAAAGACATCCGACAACAAATTGAGGGATCAACAGTATTGGTTACCGGTGGTGGTGGTTCAATTGGCTCTGAATTGTGTAAACAACTTGCTAAATTACCTCTTAAATCTTTAGTCATTTTTGAAAAAAGTGAGTTTAATCTCTATCAAATCGAATCGGCCCTAACAATTCAATCTAATAACCTAAAATTTCACGCCATTCTGGGCGATGTGTCGGACAGAAATAGTGTGAATCATGCTCTCAGCCGCTTTCGACCCAACGTGATTTTTCATGCAGCTGCCTATAAACATGTTCCACTTTTGGAATACCAAGTTTGCGAAGCGATAAGAAACAACATTCTAGGAACGCAGAACGTTGCCGAAGCGGCAATAGAGTTCGGTGTGGGCAAATTTGTTCTCATCTCAACCGACAAAGCTGTCAATCCATCCAGTATTATGGGGGCAACCAAAAGAGCCGCAGAAGTGGTATGCCATAGCATGCAAAACCGCTCGGCGACGAGTTTTATTGCCGTACGATTCGGAAATGTACTGGATTCAGCGGGCAGTGTTGTTCCCTTATTCAGACAACAGATCAAATCGGGAGGGCCGGTTACCGTCACTCACCCAGACATAACTCGGTATTTTATGACAATTCCTGAAGCCTGCCAGCTCATTTTGCAATCTGCCGCCGTGGGAAATGGAGGTGAAGTATTTGTTCTAGAGATGGGTAAACCTATTAAAATTCGCTACTTAGCAGAACAAATGATTCGGCTGAGCGGCAAAAAACTGGATCAAGACATTGAAATTTCGTATACAGGATTGCGCCCCGGCGAAAAAATGCACGAAGAATTATTTCACGAACAAGAAAAGCTCAAACCGACAAGCCACAGTAAATTGTTATTGGCCAAATCCAGGTTTTTCAAGTCCTCGCTCGTTCAACGCAATATTGAAGAAATTCAGCGCGCCTGCTCAGGCTATGATGAAAACCGACTAACTGAATTATTAATACGAATGGTCCCCGAATATAAGAGCCCTGACGCCGGAAAGGGCAATGTTGTGTACGTTGATTCTTTGAGCAAAAGTGCCGCTACTCAGGGACTCTAACCCAAACGATACAAAACAACATTCACGCTGACAAAAGAACAAGAGTGCCCGCCAAGCAAGCAATTTCTATGATGTTCGATACGCTTCGCATTGCCCGGCCTCCCATATTTTCATATACACATTACAACATATCTGTCAGAGCACAAGTAAACCACCCAAACTTCACTTAGTCGCCTGCAGTATTCCATAGAACCAGTAATTCTTTTTAAGTGCGTCGAACTGTTTGATGGATCCGACGATATTTCCATGCTGAACTTTAGTACGCCAACCTACTAGGGTGCAAAATATTCCTGCAGGGAGAAACATTTTCGAAATCCAATGCAACCGCCGCAAAGATGGCTTTATATTGTCCGTAACATCACGAATATGGATATTTGAAAATCCGATATCAACTGCGTATTGGCGGTGTAGATCCGCTGAGTCGATATCATTGATTGCCCAACCCCTTAGCCATTGCTTAAGCAATTTGTCTCCATTCGGTTGGTAAGAAATCGGTGTTCGCATGTACTCGGCCATTACCAACCTTCCCCCGGGCCTTAACAGACGAAAAGCTTCCCGATAAAAGGCATGTTTTTGTTCGGCATGACATACGCTTTCACAGGCCCAAACGACATCAAAACTCTCATCAGGAAACGAGGTATTAATATAGTCCCCCGATTGAATCCGGACATTTTCGCTCAGGCCCTTTGAGTCGATATAAGCCTGTGCGGTTTTAATTTGAGATTCAACAGGCGTAATACCAACCACTTTAGCACCGGTACTTTCAGCAATCCAAGCTGCACTCCCACCTTGTCCACATCCCGCATCTAATACCCGATCATCGGATTGGATATTCACCGTCTCCGCGAGCACCCGATTCATATTAATCAGTGCCTCGCGATGGGTTGGCGTCGTATCATCATAAAATCCGAAATGAACCGCTCGATTTTTATTGTTTAACCATAACAACCTGTAATCAAACCAAGTTTGATCGTAATAGGCGATGATATCACTCATATCCTTTTTCTTATCGGATAAATCTGTCACGAAACCCATCATGCTATTTTAGAAAGACACGGTTACAAAAGGGTCTGGAGCCTAATCGAATTGGAAATGAATTTCAAGAAAAAAACAATCGTCTTCGTCCAAGACAGATTTATCGTTTTTTGGATGGTTTGCAATCTCTCTAGCTCATAGGCAAACGCAACTATGTCATACCCTCCCAGGGTTTGAAAAGCGACCCAGGATCAATTCCAAAAAAGCCTAAAATACGACCAACACTTTCGTCGACAAATTCCGAACATGTTGTCGATTTATTGTAGAACGCTGGCATCGGTGGGAAAACTATTCCACCCATTTCAGTGACTGCAGTCATGTTTTTAATGTGAGCCAAATTTAATGGAGTTTCCCGTGGCACCACAACGAGCGTTCGTCTTTCTTTTAAACTGACATCGGCTGCACGGCTAATTAGATTCTCGGAAAAACCGTGGGCGACAGCCGCGAGGGTTTTCATCGAACAAGGGGCAATGATCATGCCTGCCGTGGGAAAGGCCCCGCTAGCAATACTCGCTGCAATATCGTTAACACTATGCACAACATTGGCAAGTTCGTGCAACTCCCGGCGCTTCATATCAAGTTCGTGCTGAATATTTAGGGCACCAGCATCGGATATGATCAAATGAGTTTCCCATGATTTATGTTCCTTCAACACTTGTAGCAAGCGCAGCCCGTATACCGCGCCGGTTGCACCGGTAATTGCAATAATTATCCGATTGAACTCACTCATGTGGATATCTCTGGAGCGATTCGGTCGGTAGCATCGACCAGAGCATCGACCATTTCATCGCCGTGGGCGACATGACCCGAATCGGGTAGGACGACAAATTCTGATTCAGAAAGTTTTTGATGTACCTCATATCCCGATTCCAGCGGACAAACCAGATCATTACGCCCATGCAGAATGATTGTGGGCACATGAGGTATTTGTTGGGCACTTGCCATGATTTGATTTTCCTCAATAAAGTACTGGTGTTTGGCAAAATGCATTTCAACCCTAACCTGCCTTAGAATTTCCGGAGAAACATGTCCGGCTGTTTCCGAGGAGTTGTACCCAGACCCTAGCGCAACTTGCCCACCCCAAGCATCCCATTCCTTAGCGATCCTCAATTGGGCTAATTCGTCTTCACCCCATAAACACCGATTCAATGCCGAAAGCAAATCCTGCCGATCAAGAACAGGTATTGTGTTAACCAGACGACTCCATTGTTCGGGATATATCCGATTAGCACCATCTAGTAAAAACCATTCAAAATCACGCCGTCGGGCTAGAAAAATTCCACGCAAGATCATGGCAGAGACCCTATTGGGAAATGCTTGTGCATACAAGAGGGATAGAGTCGCCCCCCATGACCCACCGAACAGCAACCATTTGTCAATCCCAAACTTAATCCGCAAGCTTTCAATATCCATTATCAGTGCTTGGGTTGTATTATTTTCTAATTCACCATGAGGTTTTGACCGACCGCATCCCCGTTGATCGAACAATATAATCCGATACACTTCTGGATTAAAAAAACGTCGGTGATGTAGTTTACACCCGGAAGCTGGGCCCCCATGCAAAAACACCACCGGGATACCAGCGGGATTTCCGCATTCTTCAACGTAAATGCTGTGAACATCGTCGACTTCAACTGCGTGAACCGCATAGGGCTCAATCTCGGGATAGAGTGTTTTCATCGTGAGCTCAATTTTCCCATTCCAATTCTGTGAAAGACCGGATTACATTACGTTTATGGTACTGATCAAAAAGCAACCACTGGTTTTTTTCTGCTTGCCCAACAGAAACAAGCGCATCCTCAAGAAATTTACCCTCCACGATCAAGCTACGGATTTCATCGCGTAATACGTTGAGGTACCGGAGCTGATCTACCATCGCATCCGGCCAATCAACGGTCAATGGCCCATGGCCCGGAATTACTCGCGACACCCTTAATTTAGTCAGGTCATTGGAGATATCTATCCAACCTTTAAGACTTCCATCAATACTTGGAATTCGATCAACAAACAACAGATCCGAAAGCCAAAGTGTATGGGTTTTTTCATCGAGAACAGTCAAATCCTGGGAGGTGTGTGAGGTTTTATAGGCTGTTAGAGTTAACTTACGATTTCCTATATCCAGGACCAACCGTTTTTTGACCAGTATCTCAGGTGCAACCACTCGATTCGTCGAATTTTCCGACCCCAACTCATGCGCGAAAGACTTTGCAAAAAACTGCCTATTTGCTTCCACAGCTTTGAGTAGATGGTGATGCCCAACAAAGCGAGAGTTTGAAGTCTTAAAAGCATAGTTCCCCAGCAGGTGGTCAAAGTGCACGTGGGTATTGATAACATAACAAACAGGAAGCGATGTTTTGCTTGCTATAGCCTTTTTAAGTTTTTGTCCGATGGCAATCGAGCCACCGGTATCAATCACAGCAACACAACGATCACCAATTACGAATCCGATATTGGCGATGTCTTCCCTTCCAGGATTGTCCACACCTACATGGACGCCTTGATGAACATAAATTCCAGGTGCTACCTCGGTGATATTAAATCCAGAAGCAAAAGTTTCGAAACTAACGATCAGGGTGCAGCAAAAAACAAACGCTTTTACAAATTTGGGAATTATTGGAGATGTATAGTGCATTGACAACTTATTTCCATACAAGCTGTCGAACTACCGGCTTTTGCTTCATCGCTCGCTTTTCCTTTTTATTGATCGAATACCCAATTCTTTTAATTGAGCATCGGTAACCGGTGCCGGAGCATCGATAAGTGGACACCCCGCGTTTTGTGTCTTTGGAAAAGCCATGACTTCGCGAATTGAACTGGCGTTTGTCATTAACATCACAATTCGGTCGAGACCAAACGCAATGCCTCCGTGGGGAGGGCATCCATATTTTAAAGCATTGAGCAGGAAACCGAATTTTTGCTGGGCTTCGGTATCATCGATACCCAGTAAGCCGAAAACGGTATTTTGCATATCGGTCGTATGGATACGGATCGAGCCACCACCTAATTCAACCCCATTTAGCACCATATCATATGCCCGCGATAGAGCTGTACCAGGATTCGTCCGCAGTTCTTCCATACTAGAAAGCGGCGCTGTAAACGGGTGATGAAGAGCATTCCATCTCTCTCGATTTTCATCCCATTCGAACATAGGGAAATCGACGACCCATACCGGCTTCCAACCATTTTCCAACAACCCATGGTCGGTTCCCAATTTGACGCGTAACGCCCCCATGGCTTCGTTAACAACCTTTGCTTTGTCGGCACCGAAAAAAATCAGGTCGCCCGTTTTCGCTAGCGTTCGCTCCAAAATAGTTTGAACTACATTTTCCGGTAAAAATTTTAGAATCGGCGACTGCAATCCTTCGATTCCAGCAGAAAGGTCATTAATTTTGATGTACGCCAACCCCTTTGCACCATAGATACTGACATATTTCGTCAAATCATCGATTTCCTTACGGCTTAGTTCGCAACCACCCGGCAGTTTAAGGGCGACGACACGACCTTCGGGATTTTTTGCAGGTCCCGAGAATACTTTGAAATCCACATCCGCCATGACATCCCCGATATCAACCAATTCCAAGGAAATTCTTAAATCCGGCTTATCGCTGCCAAAGCGGCTCATAGCCTCCGCGTAGGTCATGCGCGGAAACGGATCGGGTAACTTTTCATCGAGTACTTTTTTGAACAAATCCCTGATCAACCCCTCCATCAGACCCAAAATTTCGTTTTCTTCCATAAACGAAGTTTCGATGTCCAGTTGAGTAAATTCCGGCTGCCTATCCGCCCGCAGATCTTCATCACGAAAACATCGGACAATCTGATAATACCGATCCATACCCGAAATCATCAGCAATTGTTTGTAAAGCTGTGGCGATTGTGGGAGTGCAAAAAAAGCGTTATCGTGGGTTCGACTGGGTACAAGATAATCCCGAGCACCTTCCGGCGTAGCTTTGGTCAAAAAAGGTGTTTCGATGTCGTAGAAGCCGTGGTCGTCTAAAAAATTTCTAAGGCAGCGGGTAATGTTACGCCGGGTTTTGATATTTTTCAGCATATCACTTCGCCGCAAGTCAATATAGCGGTATCGAAGCCTAGTCTCCTCATTGACTTCGATATCGCCTTCCAGCGGGAAAGGCGGAGTCTCGGATTTATTGAGGACTTGGACTGAATTTACAAGAATTTCGACCTGTCCAGTCGGTAAATTTGGATTTTTGGTTCCCTCAGGACGACTTCGCACCTTCCCGTGGACTTTGAGGACGTACTCACTGCGCACAGTTTCTGCGGTAGCGAAAGTTTCCGGATAATCCGGGTCGAAAACGACTTGAACCAGACCTTCGCGATCCCGAAGATCGATAAATATAACCCCGCCGTGGTCACGTCGACGATGAACCCACCCACAAAGGTCCACTTCCTGGTTTAGATGACTTTCGTTTAATTCTCCGCAAGTATGACTGCGCATTGACCCTCATCTATATTAAAATCCGAGGATCTTACGTTTTGCTGGAGCTTAGCGCAAGTATCAATCTTTTGAGCCTGCGGCAGATTTTTTTGGAGTTTTCACGCCATCCGATTTTGTGTCCGAAGTTTTTGTGCCGGCTTTCGTGTCGGTTTTACTTTCCGCCAGATTCTTTTTACTGCCTTTGTGTTTAAAATCAGTTTCGTACCAACCGCTGCCTTTTAGCCTGAAACCAGCGGCGGAAACAAGCTTTTGTAATTCTGGTTTAGTACATTCCGGGCAATCTTTAAGCGGGCTTTCACTAATCTTTTGTATGCTCTCAAATTCGTATCCACAAGATTTGCATTGGTACTCATAGATGGGCATATTTCTACTCCTCGATAATCAAACTAATTATTTTGTGATCCAGCGAATGCACGCGCCTCATATATGGGGATGATAGACGATTTTTCAATGCTTGGCCTGCATTTCTCTCCAACTCCGATCCACACGCTGCTAGGGCTAGTTGCGAATCCTGGTGGAATTACATTGAGTCGATTAAAACCATGAAACAAATTACTATTTCTAGTCCCGATGACTGGCATCTCCATGTACGAGATCACGAACTCCTAAAACAAGTCGTTGGACACTCCGCAAAGCAGTTCTCCAGGGCGATAATTATGCCCAACCTCAAACCTCCGATAGTCACCATTGCAATGGCGTTGGATTACCAACAACGGATACTCCGCGCACTGCCATCGGATACTCACTTCAAACCTTTGATGGCACTGTATCTTACCGATACTACGTCCGCAGCTGAAATTCAACATACATCACAAATTGCCAGTATTATTGGCTACAAGCTTTATCCCGCAGGAGCGACCACACATTCAGAAGCCGGTGTTTCAAAATTAGAAAACATTTATCCATGCCTTGAAGCCATGGAACGTTTCGACGTACCGCTCATGGTTCATGGGGAAGTAACGGATCCTGGCAGCGATATCTTTGATCGGGAAAAACTCTTTATCGATAGGTATCTTACCCAAATAGTTAAGCATTTTCCTGGACTTCGTGTAGTCTTGGAACATGTAACCACCCAGGATGCTGTCGAATTCATAAAAGCATCCTCTACGAATCTCGGCGCAACGATTACGGCACATCATTTACTTTATAATCGCAATGCGTTGTTTTTGGATGGTATTCGCCCCCACTATTATTGCTTACCGGTATTAAAAAAAGAATATCATCGGCTTGCCCTTTTGGACGCCGCAACCAGTGGGCATCCGAAATTTTTCTTGGGCACCGATAGTGCACCCCATACAAAAACCACAAAGGAGTCGAATTGCGGCTGCGCCGGTTGTTATACCGCATATGCCGCGATGGAACTCTATGCCGAAGCATTTGAAAGCCAAAATCGCTTAGACAAACTGGAACAATTCGCTAGTATAAATGGTGCCCGATTTTACAGATTTCCGCTAAATCAGGGAACCATTACACTGAAAAAATCAGATTGGAATGTGCCCCCAAGCTACCCAGTGGGTGACGATGTGATCGTACCGCTTAAAGCGGGCGAAAAATTATCGTGGAAATTGGTAGACCGTAACCTCAAATGTTAAGGTTGGAACTTGGATAATAATAGGCTAAGTATTGCCCGAAAATGGGATACAAATTTTTACCATACGAGTCCTTATAACAAAAGAAGTAAAAACCTATGAAGTTGGACATCCTGAAGTGTCATGGGTCTGAAAATGACTTCATCCTTATTGATGAAACCAGTATGAGTCACGAATTAAGTGATAATACGAGACAAGTATTAGCAAAAACACTTTGTTGTAGGCAATCGGGTATAGGCGCCGATGGTATCCTTTATTACCAATATAGTTCGGTCGCCGATTGTCGAATGCGGATGTTCAACCCGGATGGTAGCGAAGCCGAAATGTGCGGTAATGGTCTACGATGTATAGGTCGTTACTCTGTGGAAAAAGTAGGGGAAGGGGTTATTTCAGTCGAAACCATGAAAGCTATATTGATAGCTAAACATGGCGTCCCAATTTTTGATGGCATCGAAACCTATGAAGTTGAAATCGGCCCCATTTCACTATCATCTGAATCGCTTCCGATGATAAACAGTGGCAATCAGTTCATAAAGGGCATCATCCAAGAATTGTCATCCTCGTTCGAATTCACGGCTATAAGTGTTCCTAACCCCCACATTGTAACGATCGTCGATAATATCGATGAAAGGATTGTTGAAGCATGCGGAAAGAAATCAAATAACTCAAAGTTATTTCCAAAAGGAGTCAATGTTAGTTTCGTCCAAAAACTGGATAAAAACAGCCTATTCGTAATGACTTATGAGCGTGGTGTTGGGATAACCAACGCATGTGGGACGGCAATGTCTGCTTCAGCGTTTGTTTCTGCCTTAAATCACCTCGTAAGCTATAAAGATCCAATTAAAGTATTTAACAAAGGAGGCATGGTCACATGCTTAGTGCCGGACCCGGAGGCCAAAAGCTTAAAAAGTATTTTTTTGAGTGGCAATTCTACATTCGAGTTTGAATCAACCATCGAAGTTGATGATATAAATTTCGACTTAATTCAACGCCATGATGGAAAATTAAGATTAAAAGAAATCGAGATATATGCAAATTTCAAGGAGTATGCTGAGACCATTGTTGGAGGCACCCACTAATCAGGAACAGTAACTGAATCTGCTAATATGGAGAAGCAAACAGATACAAAAGTTGAAGGGCAAACATAGATGGGAAAGCGATTTAGTCGAAATGCGAGGCGGATTTTTATGTCGGCCGATACCAATATTTCGGTCGATTATTTCGATAGCAAAGATTAGCAGTGAGCGAAAACTACGTGAGGAAAAACAATCAGGCTATAGAAAAACCCATTTTGAATACACCGTAATCCTATACCGTCACGACCAACAGTTAAGTCCTTTCGACCTATAACAACCAATTGGTTAGATGGCTTACGCTGCCCTACGGCCTCTTCGGGAAAAAAATAAAGCTGTGAATCCCAAACCAACTAAGCTCAATAATCCTGGTTCAGGTATGGATGAATAATTTGTTGCTTGTGTCTGGAGTGATAGCTGGGCGAAGTTGGGGTTGTAATTAAGATGAGTCCATCCAAAAAGCATATCATACCCGTCGTCAGCAGACACGAGACTGCCACCGAAAGCAAATAGTCCGCCCGCCGCATTCAAAGCCGAAAGAGCTGCCGAATTTAATACGATATTAATAAAGCTACCTACATCACTACCGTCAACCACCACACTTCCATAAGATGTGCCCATTCCCAGATCGTAATACGCTGCTGTTCCCCCGGTACCAATGAGCAAGCTAGAAATTGGGGTATTTACGTCAAAAATACGTAAGGTTTCATTACCATCGTCAGAACGATAACCATTGGTTGGATTATAAAGCCGCAGAGAGGCCGAAGTTATAGGTTGACTAACACCCGCCAAATCAAAAACGAAGAAATCGTTATAAGATGACCCTAGATAATAATTTTTATTCCACGTGTAGTGATGTCCACTGGAATTGTACCACCCAGTATCAGTTGCGTTAATCGTGAGGCCGATCGCGTTGGATGACAGACAGAACAACACAACCAACATACTTAGCTGTTTGATTTTCATATATAATTGACCTGGCGTTATACGTTTTAAAAAATTTTACCTGTTCGATAAATCAAAGGAAACCGGTCCAGATTGAATTCAACATGCAATCAACGGCCTAGAAATTCCTTAAATAAATCATAGTTTCGATTAAGTTTTCTGCCAAATCTGGATTAGGTTTAAGCGATCTATCCGGTACGACTGATACAATCGGTCATTCTGCTTGGCTCCATGATATTTTCAATGGGACAACCCTTGCAAATGATCACAGCGAAAGCGTGGAATCTGCCCAAGAGGTTAAAACGAACGTATCTAACAAAAACAAGAGATAGGCTTTTGAACTCACTGCATAACCACGATGCTGCACCTTGCTTTCTACACTAAAGTGACCGATTCAGGTGAGATACCACACAAACTAAGGAGATATTCGAGACTAGACGGCATTCTTTCCGCCTTCAAGCATAAACATGACTAATATTGCCCTCCGTTGAGACAGACCAACTAACAATTGCATTGTAGTGAAAATAACCGTGTCGACCACGCTCGGCAATTAGTTTCTCCCGTTCAGGTTGTTCATATCCACTTTGATCTATAGCCCTGCTTTTCAGTACGACACTCTGTCCCTCCCACTTCCAGGGAATTCGAAACCGTGTAAAACACATTGGGAGTACCGGTGTTTGAAGCGCAGCTTGAGCCCAGGTTTTACCACCGTCAGCGGAAACTTCGACGCGGGTTATTTTTCCACGTCCACTCCACGCTAGCCCAGATATTTGGTAAAGACCAGGTTCTTCCAATTTCATACCGAAAGACGGGCTGGTGATCAGTGATTTAGCGTTCATGACAAAGGTAAATTGGTAACTTTTGCCATGAGGTAATAATTCAGTGTATTTGGAGGTTTCGTTACGGGCCATAATTGGCTGGTCGGTAAGATTTAAACGCCTCAACCACTTTACGTTTAGCACACCTTCCCAACCTGGAACGATAAGGCGTAATGGGTAACCATTCTCGGGTCTAAGGCGTTCACCATTTTGATAAAAAGCCAATAGTGTATCGTCAAGCGCTTTACTAATCGGCAAACTAATGTTCATAGCTGCGGCATCGGCACCCTCGGCTACAATCCATTTGGCATTGGGTTTTATGCCTACTTCAGCTAATAATGTAGACAGTGGGATACCGGTCCACTCGCTGCATGAAACCAACCCGTGGAAATATCCCACAGGGGTTTGGATGGGATTTTTCCGCCACCCAGCATTGCTGTTGCCACCGCATTCTAGGAAACATATTCTCGATTCCATGGGATATCTAAGCAAATCGTCCATTGTAAAAAACAGAGGACGTTTAACTAATCCATGGATTAGAACACGATGTATGTTAGGGTCGATATTCGGAACTCCATTATGATGACGTTCGAAATGAAGACCATTCGGTGTGATACTGCCTTCCAGCTTGTGCAGGGGAGTCCACGAAATACCGTTTTGTTCAGCCTTGGAATTCGCCGAAATCCAACGGATTGTATTTTTTTCGTATGGAGAGGGCTGACCATAATTGGAAAAAGCATTGCCCGGATGCAACATCCAGGGTGGTTTCCCCGAACCAGTAACTACCGCTGAAGTGGTGGAACTAAGTCCGGCAAGCGTGGTTGCTGCTGCAAACTTAAGGGTCTTTTGAAGGAAAAGACGACGATCCAACAACCCACCGCCAGCGACAGATTGAACTTTGTTAAGATCGAGTGAATTTAGGCTGTTTCCTTTCATTTGAATGGTAAAATCACGTCAAACTCCCTATTATGCAATACAAGATAGATCCTCACACCACAATGAGGATTTTTGTAAATGTTTTTGAACTCTCTATGTCTAAATAATTGTAATGCGTGAAATAGCTCGATTCATAATGCTTGGTCGTTTCCATGCCATTGGGATGGCCGCTGTTTTTGGTGGGTTATCCTTAATCTTTCTTCCACTGGCATGTCTTTCTGCTGCAACTGCTGGCTTGGTTGGTTTACGAAAAGGTTGGTGGGATAGCTTGGTCGTTGTACTCGTAACCAGTGGAACAACTTTGGTGGCTGCATCGATGATTACCTCCAAACCCGGAATGACGTTTCCATTAGTTTTTACTCTCCTGATTCCTGTGTTTGTTTGCGCTCAAGTATTGAGGGCAACGGAATCTCAGGGTTCAGTTTTGGTGCTCGTAGGAATCTTTGCTGCAATGTTTGTCGCTGGAATGCATGTCTTATTTGGGGACGTGGTAACTTGGTGGCAAGATTGGTTATCCGAAGCCATTAAAGGCGTTAAGGGTGCTACTTTGGAGGGATTTGAGCGCGAGGGCACCTTGCGGCTCATGAATGGACTCGTCGCCTTGATGTTTGGTGTTCTTTGCATGGTAAGTGTATTAATATCCCGTTGGTGGCAATCGTTGTTATACCATCCTGGCGGGTTTGCCCAGGAGTTTCGGAGTTTACGCCTTCCTATTGTACTTTTGCCAGTAACTATCATTGTGCTGTTGCTGGCCAGTTCGATCAGTCAGATATTTCTTGCGGATTTATTCATGGTTGCCGTGATGATTTATTTTTTTCAAGGATTAGCAGTCATGCACGGGGTCCTTGCCAAACATAGCGCATCGGGTTGGTGGATTGCACCTATTTATCTGGGCCTTATGCTCATGCCACAATATCTTCTTACTGGATTAGCCTTGGTTGGAGCGGCCGATACTATCGTTCGATTTAGAGTCATTTCCCCTAAGAAATAGCATAGTCTTGCATGCTGCATTTTCGTAGTCGGCGATGATCCCATACCGAGATAATATACCTTGCGAACATCCCGCAATTGTAACGTGGGTGTTAATATTCATAAACACTTCGATATTTTTGTACTGTCTTTTCCTACCTGAAAAGTCCCTGAGAGAAATATTTTATCTATATGGGTTGGTACCAATACGGTATACGCAACCAATGTGGGCTGAATTAGTTGGCTTTCCTCCTTCTGATTATTGGCCATTTCTTACCTCTATGTTTCTCCACGCGGGGGGAATACATCTGGTTTTAAATATGTGGCTGCTATGGATTTTCGGCGATAACGTTGAAGATCGCATGGGGCCGTTCCGGTTTATAATATTTTATTTGCTTTGTGGACTGGCTGCGGGAATCATTCATTTGATGACCAATTCGGATTCGTCGATTGCTACCGTGGGAGCATCGGGGGCCATTGCGGGGATTTTGGGTGCTTACTATGTACTATTCCCTTTCGCACGGATTGTCGTTTGGATCCCGATACTATTTCTGCCTATTTTTATTCATGTCCCTGCCATTGCATTTTTGGGTTTTTGGGTGATCATTCAAATTGGTCTTGTCCTAACCCCCGATCTAACTCAGGCTATTCCGGATGTTGCGGTGTGGGGACATTTAGGTGGATTCGTGTCGGGCTTGATTCTCTACCGTTTTTTGTTAAGACCTGGCGATAAGCGGGAAAACAGTCTTGAACCATGGTAAAACCAGGCTTTAATTCGGTTACTGAACATTGAAGACCTTTTCTTCTAAAGCGGCTACCCATAGTATGGACAAAGGCGTATTGATTCGCCTTTTCCAGAAATTCCTCGCAGCCGATGCCATTTTGTCTGAGACGGAAGACTTAAGACCTTACGAATGCGATGGCCTCTCCGCTTATCGGACTCTACCCTGGATCGTTGTACTTCCCGAATCAGTGGATCAAGTCCGTAAAATTCTACGTGTTTGCTATGAACATGATGTTCCTGTAGTGGCCCGTGGTGCTGGAACCGGCCTATCAGGCGGTGCCTTACCCTTGAAAAATGGTGTTTTGCTCGGCCTGGCGAAATTCAACCAAATTTTGGAAATTGATCCAGTAAACAGGATGGCACGGGTACAGCCAGGAGTACGAAATCTGGCCATATCCCAAGCGACCTCATCTTATGGTCTTTACTACGCTCCCGACCCATCTTCGCAAATTGCTTGTACTATTGGTGGTAATGTGGCGGAAAATTCGGGCGGAGTACACTGCCTCAAATATGGTTTGACCGTCCATAACATCTTGCAATTAAAAATGATTACCATGGATGGCGAATTAATAACAGTGGGATGTGGCGGCCTGGATGGACCGGGTTACGACATACTGGCGTTGATGACCGGATCGGAAGGAATGCTTGGTGTCATCATAGAAGTAACGGTTAAATTGATTCCGGTCCCAGAAAATATACAAGTATTATTGGCTGCATTTGACAGCGTGGAAAATGCCGGAAAGGCAGTTGCAGCAATTATTGCCGAAGGTCACACCCCCGCAGGCTTGGAAATGATGGACAATCTTGCGATCCGAGCTGCAGAAGACTTCATTCACGTAGGATATCCTATTGAAGCAGCCGCAGTACTGTTGTGTGAATTGGATGGCACGCAAAAGCAAGTTGCCGAAGAAATTGACAAAGTTCGCAACCTTTTAGCTACGAATGGTGCCTATGAGATACGAGCGGCGCAAAATGAGAAGGAACGTCAAGAATTGTGGGCGGGCAGAAAGGCGGCGTTTCCAGCCGTTGGCCGTATCGCACCTGATTATTACTGCATGGACGGCACCATTCCCCGCAAATGTCTAGCCGAAGTATTGAAGGGCATTTTAAATCTATCAGAGTATTATCGTTTACCTGTAGCCAATGTCTTTCACGCAGGTGATGGGAATTTACATCCCTTAATTCTCTATGACGCCAACAAATCCGGTGATTTGGAACGGGCCGAAAAATTTGGTGGAGAAATTCTTGAACTTTGTGTCCGAGTCGGCGGAACGATTACCGGTGAACACGGTGTTGGCGTGGAGAAAATCAATCAGATGTGTGTTCAATTCAATTTGGCGGAATTGAACCAATTCCATGCCATCAAAACAGCATTTGACAAAAAACGCCTTCTAAATCCGGGTAAAGCAGTACCTTCATTGCGCCGTTGCGCCGAATTTGGTGCCATGCACGTACATCGGGGTCAGTTATCACATCCAGAACTAGAAAGGTTTTAAGCTGATTAATGAGTGACATTAGTTTAGAACTCCAAGAGCTTGTCCGGAAATCAGTTGAAACCAAATCTCCGCTTCGAATTGTCGGAGGAAACAGCAAGGCATTTTACGGGAGGTATACAGAAGGAACTATCTTAAATGTCAGTCGGCATCGGGGAATTGTGAACTATGAACCCACCGAACTCGTCATCACTGCCCGAGGAGCAACACCCCTCGCCGAAATAGAAGCCACACTCGCTGAAAACAATCAGATACTGGGATTTGAACCACCCCATTTTGGGAACCAATCGACTTTAGCGGGCACTATGGCCTGTGGGTTTTCGGGTCCCAGAAGGCCTTTCGCAGGGGCAGTCAGAGATTTTGTCTTAGGTTGCAAACTTTTGAATGGAAAAGCCGAAATCCTACGGTTTGGTGGAGAAGTAATGAAAAACGTAGCGGGCTATGATATTTCTCGACTCATGGCTGGGGCCCTTGGCACTCTTGGTATTTTACTTGAGGTATCTATAAGAACCATTCCTAAACCACCCGCTGAATTAACGTTGGCTTTCGAAACCGATTTTGAACGGGCACTGGTGTTGATGACTACTTGGTGCCGCCAACCTTCACCAATATCGGCCCTATGTTTCGATGGAAATCGGGTATTTGCACGAATTTCCGGCAGTGAACATATGCTAGCTTCAGCACAAAAGGTAATGGGAGGAGAGGTGATCTCCGAAAACAGCAATTTCTGGACAAGCGTTCGTAATCAAGACCATTCTTTTTTCGAAAGCACTTGTAACCTCTGGCGATTATCGCTAGCACCAGCCTCACCCAAATCAAACTTACCAGGAGAATGGTTTTTAGATTGGGGCGGCGCGCAACGCTGGCTAAAAACTGATGCTGAGCCGAAACGGGTTTTTCAGATTGCGGCGCAAACAGGGGGTCATAGTACCTTGTATCGTTCCCCTGTTCACACTGGCGATAAGTTTCAACCGCAACCGAGCAAGTTAATGCAACTGCATAAAAACCTGAAGCAAGCATTCGATCCGTCAGGCATACTTAACCCAGGCCGGATGTACTCTGATTTTTAAACTTTAAACAATGCAAACTCAGCTCGCTGATTTTATCAAGCACACCACCGCGGGACAGGAAGCGGATGCAATACTGCGAAAATGTGTCCATTGTGGATTCTGTACAGCCACATGTCCAACTTACCAGCTGAATGGCGACGAATTGGATAGTCCGCGTGGACGTATCTATCTAATTAAACAAGCGTTAGAAGGTGCTCAAGTGAGTCGCAGGACCCAACTACATTTGGATCGATGCCTGACCTGTAGAAATTGTGAAACTAGCTGTCCTTCTGGAGTCAACTATTCCCGTCTTGTCGATATTGGCCGTACAGTGGTTGATGACAGAGTAAAACGGCCCATCGCTGACCGAATCACCCGGCAAATTTTATCTAGTTTTTTGCCTTACATGAAGCAAACTGGACCTGTATTCAAATTATTGCAGTCGCTTCGCCCAATTTTTCCACAATCGATTCAACGCAAATTTCCAGTTAAATCCCCCCCCCCGCGCCAACCAACCCAACAACACCCACGTGAGATGTTAATTCTTGATGGCTGCGTACAACCGTTATTGGCACCCAATATCAATGCCGCCACTGAGCGAATTCTTGACAAACTTGGAATTACTTTAGTTGTTGCAAAAAAAGCCGGGTGCTGTGGTGCAATAAGCTATCACCTGGGCCAGCATAAGCGCGGTTTGGCATTCATGAAACACAATATCGACCAATGGTGGCCTTACATTGAACAAGGTATTGAAGCTATTGTTGTAACGGCCAGTGGATGTGGTATTACAGTTAAAGAGTACGGCGAAATCCTAAAGTACGATAATGTATACGCAGAAAAGGCCAAACGGGTTTCGGCTCTCGTTAAGGATATCGGTGAAGTCATCGCCATTGAAAACATCCACGGTGTTATCAAACCACTTAAGAAAAAGGCTGCTTTTCATGCGCCCTGCACGCTACAAAATGGACTAAAGCTGGGTGGTGTCGTTGAGGAGGTTTTACGAAATCTAGGTGTGGAATTAACCAAAATTAAGGATAGCCATCTGTGTTGTGGTTCCGCCGGAACCTATTCAATTTTACAGAGTTCATTTTCGCAAAAGCTATTATCAAACAAAATAAAATCCTTGGAAAACAACCATCCAGAAGTAATTTTGACAGCCAACATTGGCTGTTTGCTCCACCTTCAAAGCGTAACCAATACACCAGTTAAACATTGGATAGAAATGCTGGAATA
Source organism: uncultured Methylococcales bacterium (assembly GCA_964653275.1). Lineage (GTDB taxonomy): Bacteria > Pseudomonadota > Gammaproteobacteria > Methylococcales. The sequence goes on along the minus strand of CAZZET010000006.1, from coordinate 62,671 downwards.
ATACCAGCCTCTTTGGTATCAATCATTTTCTACAGCAATGTTTTTTTTCTGTTAAACTGCAAATATCTTAGATAAAAAAAGAGGGTGTCGATCCCGCCTATATGACCCAAAAGCTTTATATTGAGACCCATGGGTGTCAGATGAACGAGTATGATTCCGACAAAATGCGGGATGTACTCAGGGAATCTCATGGCTTCGAACTAACCGACAAACCTGAACGAGCAGACATTTTGCTATTAAATACCTGTTCGGTTCGCGAAAAAGCACAAGACAAAGTCTATTCACAACTTGGCCGGTGGCGCCCGTTTAAGAACAATCGACCAGGTGTAATTATTGGTGTCGGCGGGTGTGTTGCTAGCCAGGAAGGGAAATCTTTACAGGAACGTGCGCCCTTCGTCGATATGGTCTTTGGACCGCAAACTCTACATCGATTACCGGAAATGCTCGATCGGGTTAAGACCAGCAAAAAACCAGAAATCGATATTTCCTTTCCAGAAACCGAAAAATTCGATGCGCTCCCGGATCCCCGTGCTGATGGCCCAAAGGCATACGTGTCGGTTATGGAAGGATGCAGCAAATACTGCACATTTTGTGTGGTCCCTTATACTCGAGGAGAGGAAATCAGCCGGGCATTAAACGATGTTTTGGCTGAAGTCGTATCGCTTGCCGAACAAGGCGTGCGTGAAATCAATTTGCTCGGCCAGAATGTTAATGGCTATGCGGGTGAAATGAATGATGGTGAATTAGCTGATTTTGCACTCCTTTTGCACTATATTGCTTCAATTAAAGGTATCGACAGAATCCGTTACACCACCTCACATCCACTCGAATTTAGTGACAGTCTCATTGAAGCCTACGCGGAAATTCCGCAATTAGTTAACCATCTCCACCTTCCCGTTCAAAGTGGGAGCAACGATATTCTTCGCCGAATGAAGCGCGGCCATACCCGGGAACGCTATATCCACACCATAAAAAAACTTCGTGAAATTCGCCCCGATATTAGTCTTTCTTCGGATTTCATAGTCGGTTTCCCAGGTGAAACCGACCAAAATTTTGATGAAACAATGGATTTGATCGAAACCATTGGATTTGATCATTCGTTTAGTTTTATTTACAGCCCGCGGCCAGGAACCCCAGCTTCTGAAATTGACGACCCGATTCCGATACAAACCAAAAAGACGCGCTTAAACCAACTCCAAAACCGCTTGGGCGAAATGGCTGCGGATATTTCCCGCAAGATGATTGGCTCCAAACAAACTGTTTTAGTGGAAGGTCCGTCCAAGAAAGATCCACAGCAGTTATGTGGACGAACTGAAAACAACCGGATTGTGAATTTTAGCGCACACCCGAAGTTGACAGGCCATTTCGTCGACGTTGTTATCACCGAAGCACTACCGAACTCACTGCGAGGCCGGATCTTGGAAGCTTCAGCCCAGGATATTCTAGTGTCTCACCAGAAACAAAACCCCGCTTTTTAGTGTCCTCCAACCCCAACGCCTCCCTGCTGGTACTTGAACCTGCAGACAACCGCAGGTTAGCGAATCTTTGTGGTCAATTTGACGAAAATATTCGCCACATAGAACAACGCCTAGGTGTAGAAATATCCAATCGAAGCAATCAATTCAAAATCTTCGGTTCGGGGAGGCCAGTTCGAGCTGCGTGTGCAGTTATTCAAAGATTGTTTGAGGCAACCGGTGAAGAGATGATTACACCTGAAACCGTACATTTGTCACTCCAGGACTCTAATATTTCTACCATAACAGAAATTGATGACTCAAAGGAAAAAACCAATTCAGCTGTAATACGAATAAAAAAATGTATTGTCAAAAGCCGAGGTCCAAACCAGCAACAATATCTGAAAAACATCCAAAAACATGATGTCAATTTTGGTATTGGCCCAGCTGGAACGGGAAAAACCTATTTGGCGGTTGCGTGTGCGGTCGCTGCATTGGAGGAAAATCGGGTTCAACGGCTTATCCTTGCCCGCCCAGCAGTAGAGGCGGGAGAAAAGCTTGGATTTCTGCCAGGTGATATGGCGCAAAAAGTAGATCCTTACCTTCGTCCACTTTACGACGCGCTATACGAAATGATGGGCATCGAAAAAGTAGCAAAGTTAATCGAGCGAAATATAATTGAAGTAGCGCCCTTGGCTTTTATGCGGGGACGTACCCTAAACGATTCATTCATTATCCTGGATGAAGCGCAAAATACCACTATCGAACAAATCAAGATGTTTTTAACCCGTGTTGGGTTTGGTTCTACCACTGTTATTACGGGGGATATTACTCAGGTTGATCTGCCGCGAGGAAAACAATCTGGTTTGCGCCATGTCCTTGATGTATTGAATGATATAGAGGGTATCAGTTTTACCTTTTTCTGCGCACAAGATGTGGTGCGCCATCCCCTCGTCCAGAAAATTGTTGCTGCCTACGAGGCTCATGATCAAGGCCAAAATGAAACGGTATGATTGATGTAGATGTTCAATTAGCTAGTTCCAAGGAGGAAATTCCTCCTATTGAACAGCTCCAGGAGTGGGCTGAAATTGTCCTTAAACAGTTTCATACCGATGCAGAAATAGTCCTTCGTATTGTTGATATAAAGGAAATATCAGATTTAAATAAAGCTTACCGTCATCGTGATGGTCCAACGAATGTCCTGAGCTTTTGTTTCGAAAAACCGGCAAACATTTCAATACATCTGCTGGGTGATGTAGTCATTTGTGCACCTATCGTGCAGCGCGAAGCACTCGAGCAGTCAAAAAGTTTTGATTCATGCTTAGCCCATATGGTGGTCCACGGCATACTCCATCTACTGGGTTTTAACCACGTCAAGGAGACTGAAGCAGAAACAATGGAAAACGAAGAGATTAAGATCATGAGAATTTTGGGATTTGCTAATCCCTATGAACAATGCATACCAATACAATGATGACGAATTCAACTACGAGAGAAGTACTGCAGCAAAAGAGTTGGATTGAACGATTGGTCCAAAAACTTTTTGGGGGGCCGAAAGACCGGGCAGCGCTCGTCGAATTGCTCCGGGGTGCAAAACAGCGTCATTTAATGGAACCGGACGCTTTGCCCATGATTGAAGGCGTTTTGCATATTGCCGAATTGAGAGTTCGAGACATTATGGTACCTCGCACCCAAATGGTGGTAGTCCCTCAAGATGCCGAATTAGATAGCATTTTTCCTCTAGTTATCGAAACCGCCCATTCTCGGTTTCCAGTTATCGGAGAAGATCGTAGTGAAGTAGTAGGCATATTGTTAGCCAAGGATTTGTTGCCGCATATCCGCCATAACAAGCGATTGTTAGTAGGTGAAATATCAAGGACCGCGCAATTCGTTCCAGAGAGTAAAAGGCTGAATGTTTTGTTGCAAGAATTCAGGACGAATCATAATCATATGGCTATCGTGATTGACGAATATGGCATGGCTGATGGACTTGTAACAATCGAAGACGTGTTAGAGCAAATCGTAGGGGAAATAGAAGACGAACATGATTTTGAAGATGAAGAATTCGTTTTCCGTCGTGGTGCGGGAGAATATACTGTCAAAGCACTGATGCCAATCGATGAATTTAACGATTATTTTTTCTCTAATTTAAGCGATAGTGAATTTGATACCATTGGTGGATTGATCGTCAATGCTTTCGGCCATGTCCCCGAAAGAGGCGAGTCAGTAAGTCTAAACGATTTCCGGTTTGAAGTATTAAGATCGGACAACCGAAGGGTCCATTTATTGAGATTGGCGGTCAGTCAAAACCATGGAATAAAAACCGATTCCAATGACAAAGAGGGGGGAGAATAAATAACTTTTATTTAGTTCGGCCTAAGTACACTCAACTTTATCGCAGTGAACCAACACAAGCGAATTGGAATCCCGCTGAATCACCACGATTATTTAGCTCTTTTGAGTGGCCTGATTACGCCACTCGCTTTCGCTCCGTTTCACTTCAGTCCTGTTATTTTTCTATCGCTAGTTGTCCTTTTCCGATCCTGGCGATACGCCAGTCCCATCCGAGCCTTTTGCCGTGGTTTTTTGTTCGGATTAGGCATGTTCGGTATTGGGACTTATTGGATCTATATAAGTATTCATGATTTTGGGGGGGCAGGATATATAGCCTCCAGTGGACTCTCTCTTATGTTTTTTTCGTTTTTTGCCCTATTTCCGGCTATGGTTGGATTACTGAGTGGGTTGTGTTTCAAAACATCGCCGATCATAACCAGCGTTTTGATTTGTCCAACAGCTTGGACCCTCATGGAATGGTTCCGTAGCTTGATTTTGAATGGCTTTCCATGGATGCAGGTCGGATATACCCAACTGGATTCGCCATTAGCTACCTTTATTCCATTAGTTGGGGCTTATGGGGTAAATTGGCTTGTAGCGGCTATCGCCAGCGTGTTGCTCATTGTCTGCTCAGTGCCTCGATGGAAAAAGCTCGTTCTGATTGGGATTGTGTGTTCGATTTTTATTACCGGTTGGCTGTTTAAAGAGTTTCAATGGACTTACTCCATTGGTGACCCCATTAAAGCAACATTACTGCAAGGAAATATTTCGCAAGATCAAAAATGGTTACCCGCACAAAAAAGAAGAACTTTGGAGCTATATAAGGCCCTTACTTTGGAGCATTTAGATTCCAAAATTGTCATCTGGCCAGAAACTGCTGTACCATTTTTTTTTCATCAGGCTAAAGAAATGTTTTTTCTACCCTTAAAGAGGGAGACTCTCCAACACGAAATCGACTTGGTTTTTGGTGTTCCTGTTCAAGAAAAATCAGGTGCACGTTACTATAACGCCCTAATAACCTTAGGTAAGGTAGATGGCATTTATAAAAAACGCCACCTGGTGCCATTTGGAGAGTATGTTCCGTGGCAACCATTCACGGGTTTCATCGCCAATCTATTGAACATCCCCCTAGCCAATTTTGTCGCAGGAAATGATCGACAATCGCTAATGTGGGCAGCTGGATATCCTTTTGCTGCGTCCATATGCTACGAGGATGGATTCGGAGATACATCATTGATGGGATTACCGGAAGCAGCGTATCTAGTCAATGTCACTAATGATGGTTGGTTTGGGAACTCTTTTGCGTCATATCAACATCTTCATATGGCTAGAATGCGTTCATTAGAAACAGGCCGTTATATGCTTCGGGCCACAAACACTGGAATAACCGCCGTGATTTCTCCAAGCGGAATAGTGGTTAAATCAGCTCCTAGGTCGAAAACAACCGCACTAACAGCGGAAATAACTCCAATGGGCGGGAGTACCCCTTATATTATATATGGAGACAAACCGGTTATAATTGGGCTTTTTATTTTGCTGGGATGCGGATTGCTTATCTGTTTCATTACCGGTCCCAAACACGGGCGGAAAAACAACATACTATGAAACCCTGGGTTAATCACGACGTATAGAAAAAAATAAGAAACCATATAGCCCCCTCCGAACCATTTACCAGAAGCACCGTTTATTTTCTCCTTAAATATTGCCTGACAATGTTCGATTCTTATCGAATTGAACATCAAGGTCCTGATAGACCAACCTAACGCTAGCATATTCGATAATTGACATGGGGCAGGTATTCGTTACTGCGTCTTGTTTTCTTGACGACGTCTAAAGAGACATGTCAATTCCTGTATTTAGAAAAATGTACTTTTTGGTACCTCCCACTCAACACAAAATTTCGTACTTTTATGAGATTAGGCTCGCCATTACGTGAATATCCTAACGGTTTTAGCAACACAGCTCCACTAGTCTTATGTCTTCACCGGTAATGTTCAATGTGGAGAGAAATAAGATGAAAACTACATCAGTGGCCAAACTTGTAACAGCTACTTTTTTGGCAACTCAATTGAATGGCTGCTTTTTAACCAAAATCGTATCTGTACCAATGCGACTCGGCGGTGCAGTAATTTCCATCGTACCAGGGGTTGGCAACACAGCCCATGATGCAATTGACGGCGCTGCCGAAGTTGTCGACGATATTCCAATTTAATCCATTCGTGCACGATTAGTGATGGATATGCAAGATGTAAACTATCGCCTCTTACTTATCGATATCGCTCCTGTAGAGCATTATTTTTTTCGGCCACGGCCTATCCATTTGCTCTACGTTCTTCCCTAATTCGTATCGCCAAATTTGTGTTTTTTAATGACAGTATTTGCGCAACCAGATAGGCGGCGTTCTTCGCACCTAGTTTACCAATAGCAAAACTAACCACGGGAATTCTGCCAGGCATTTGCACGGTTGATAGGAGAGCACCCATACTATTTATGGCTTCCTGCATCAAGTGGAACGCCGAGTAGTTTTTTTTAGCCCAAATACCCCATAACTGTCGAAATCGGGACATCAAAGATATGTAGGCGACTTAGCGCGAAAACGCACCTATCAATTCGTCCTGTGGGCACCGCAGTTTTGCGGCAGAAACTTCTAAGATCTCTGGATTAGGCGGCGGAAACTGTTTCGCCCTCTGTACTTTCGTGAGGCTCAGCAAATTTACAGGTTTTTTGAGGACACGTTTTCATCGTTCCTTTTCGTTTCGTCGTTTTTATGGTTAAAATTGGCCAATTGCACAGAGGACAGGGTTCTTCTACAGGCGCATCCCATATAGCATAACTGCACTTTGGATACGTCGCACAGGAATAAAATATTTTACCTGATCTTGATTTTCGTTTTAGCAGATTTCCTTTTTGACACTGAGGGCATCCAACACCCGTATCAACAGGTTTTTCTAAAGGTTCAATATGTTTGCAGTCAGGATACCCAGTACAGGCAATAAATTTACCATACCTACCGGTTTTTATCACCAATTGTGACTCACACTTTGGACAATTTCGGCCTTCAACAATTTCGGGCTCATTACCTTGGGAATTGTCATCGTTCAAATTCCGAGTATATTTGCATTCTGGGTAATTGGTACAACCTACAAATCTCCCATTTCGACCTAAACGGATTGAAAGCTGAGTCCCACATTCGGGGCATTTTTCGTCGATAACTTCCTGAGTCACGTCTTTTCGCTCGACGTTTTTCTCTTTGTCAGTAATCAAATGTATGAATGGATCCCAAAATTGCTTCATTAAAGGAATCCATTTTTTTTCCCCCCGAGAAACTGCATCTAAGTCATCTTCCAATTTCGCGGTAAAATCGTAATCGACATACGTAGTAAAGTGTTGGGTTAGAAATTTATTGACAACCCGTCCAACATCGGTTGGATAAAAACGTTTTTTTTCTATGATGGCGTATTCCCGTCGCTGCAGAGTGGAGATAATCGAGGCATAGGTTGACGGGCGACCGATATCGTGTGCCTCTAAGTCTTTCACTAAACTAGCTTCACTATACCGTGGGGGTGGTTCGGTAAAATGTTGAAGAGGATTAATTTTTTCAAGATCGACGAATTCACCTTCTGTTAAAGGCGGTAATAGGTTTTCATCTTCTTGATTAGGCGTGTCGTCTTGCCCTTCCAAATACACAGCCATAAATCCTGGATTCGCGATGGTTGACCCGGTTGCTCGGAATATATGCTTTTCACCACAAGCAAGGTCAGCGCCGACCGTATTGATTGTGGCATGGATCATCTGGCAAGCAACCGTGCGTTTCCAGATGAGGTTATAAAGTTTATATTGATCGCTGCTGAGGAATTTTTTGATTGAATCAGGTAAGTGTCCAACCGAGGTTGGCCGAATAGCTTCATGGGCCTCCTGAGCATTTTTAGACTTCGTCTTAAACTGCTTAGGTGATTTGGGCACATTATCCGTACCATACCGAGTTTCGATCAATTGTCGCACCTCTTGTATGGCATCATTCGCGAGGGTCACCGAATCAGTTCGCATGTACGTAATTAGACCGGTGGTTTCCCCACCCAGCTCGATACCTTCGTAAAGCTGTTGTGCGACCATCATGGTTCGTTTGGTCGTAAATCCTAGTTTGCGCGACGCTTCTTGTTGCAGGGTTGAAGTAATGAAAGGTGGGGCTGGGTGGCGTTTCCGTTGTTTTTTTTCAACTTTGGAAATCAGAAGTTTGCCATTTGCCTCACCCAACAAGGTCTGTTGGATATTTTCCGCTTGTTGGCTATTCTCAACACTGAATTGCTCCAATTTTTTGTTATCAAACTGAGTAAGTTTTGCCGTAAACGGTTTGTCATGCGCGTTGACATCAGCTTCAATCGTCCAATATTCGCGGCGGATAAAGCTTTCGATTTCTAATTCTCGCTCCACAATCATCCTCAACGCTGGGCTTTGGACCCGTCCAGCGGACAATCCTCGTCTGATCTTTTTCCAAAGCAATGGCGACAAATTAAAGCCGACCAGGTAATCTAAAGCCCGTCTCGCATGTTGAGCATCGACCAAATCGGTCGATAAAGTTTGGGGTTCGGCTATCGCATTGGTGATCGCTCGTTTTGTGATTTCGTGAAAAATAACCCGATGTACGGCTTTATTTTTAAGTAGATTTTTTTCTTTTAATAGTTCGTGCAAATGCCAGGATATAGCCTCTCCTTCACGATCCGGGTCAGTAGCAAGGTACAACGCTTCAGCTTTCTTAAGTGCCTTAGTAATGGCTTGCACATGCCGTTGGTTTCTTTCGATAACTTCATACTTCATTGCAAAATCATGATCTGGATCAACAGCACCTTCCTTGGGGATTAGATCACGAATATGGCCATACGAGGCAAGGACATGAAAATCTTTACCAAGGTACTTCTCTATAGTTTTCGCTTTAGCGGGAGATTCTACTATGACTAAATTGCGGCTCATTGATCGCTGGAATATCAAATATTATGGGAAATCAATGTAAATAATAAGGGATATGATCGTATAAGAAACCTTCCATTTTTGCGAAAGCAACTTCTTCTTCAGGAAGACTGAAAAGCACCATGAGCACGATCCATTTTAGGTTATCCAGAGTAAGTCTACTTTCACCAAACGCCATAGCACGATCAACTACCATTTCTCGACTTGCAGGCGACAAAATTCCATTTTGTTCCAAATAAAGCAAAAATCCTCTGCATTCAACATCAAGCTTATCCATCTCTTTACCAAGAAATACACGGAATGATGGTAAAGTAGTATTGATTGCCTGTTGATCACTTAACGACTCCATCCATTCAAACGCTTTAGATACATCTTGCTGAGGGAACCCCGCCTCGAGCAGCTCGGTACGAATAACCTCCGGGTCCGCCCCAATATCTGGGTCATCATCCATGTAATTTTCAAACAAATAGATCAAGACATCAAAAATGTTTTCGTTCATGGCTCTAACAGTAATATTATATTGGCAATCAAAACTATGAACGCTTGATCACTTAACTCGATAGTAACACCCTCCAGCAGCGGAGGATATGAAACCCTTTAGTTCTAGTACCAAAAGCATTGAAGCAATGGCTTCGGGTGATTCTCCTGTTACTTCCACTAAAGTATCTACGGCAGTGGAGTCATATGCAATACATTCTAATAAATTTTTATGATCTTTTTCCAGCCCTGTTTCTAATTCAAGCAGTATTGGTGGCGTTGGAGGGCTACACACAATGTGTTCGACTTCATCGAAAATGTCTTGGACTGTTTCAACCAGTTTTGCTCCATCGCGGAGTAAAGCGTGGCATCCACGCGACAGAGGGTTTTGAATTGAGCCAGGAACAGCGAATACTTCACGTCCTTGCTCCATAGCCATTCTCGCAGTTATCAGTGACCCACTATTAACTGCTGCTTCAATCACTAAGGTACCTAGACTTAATCCACTAATAATTCTATTTCTGCGGGGAAAATTGTTTGCGGAAGGTGGGGTACCAGGGGGAAACTCAGAAACTAAAGCTCCGTTTCGACCAATAGTTGTAGCCAAAGATTTATGCCTTGCTGGATACACTCTATCTAACCCGTTCCCAGTCACAGCTATCGTTTCTCCACCCCCCGCCAATGCACCCTGGTGACTTGCTCCATCGATACCTAATGCTAACCCACTCGTAATGGATAAACCTGAACTGGCCAGGGAATAAGCAAATTCATGCGCGTGTTTCATCCCCATTGGAGTTGGATTGCGACTACCGACAATAGCAATTTGCGGCTGCCCAAGAGCTGAGACATTACCATGAACGAATAATAACGGAGGCGGATCCGAAATTTCTTTAAGTGCAGTAGGATATCGCGGATCGCAAATTGCAACCAAGTGGTTACCGGGTTTGTCCAACCAAAGAAGATCACGGTCTACTTTATCCCAATCAGGATTTTGAATATGCCTTAGAACCCTATCACCCAAGCCAAAGGCAATTAATGTTTTTCTATTTTGGCGAAAGATCTCGCGTGGGTCCCCTATTTTTTTCAACAAAGCTTGAAAAGTTACACTACCAACCCCTGGTACCCGATGAAGTGCCAACCAATATCGGCTATCAGATTGGGAAAAAACAACCGGCATTTTTAATGCTCAAACAATTTGTTCATTATTTCAAATAATACCTTTTCTGGCGTTCAATTCATGAATAATCTCATTTGAAATTTTCTGAATCAGAGTTGAGACTATTTTAACGCTTACTCCGAAGTTGTAGATAGTTACAAGCCGGTCAGATATCTACGATATCGGAACCATTAAACAACAAGGCAATTTTGATTCGGAATATTCAGTCATTTTAAACGCATTGTGGACCTTTTCTGTGATAAACCAACTTTAAGCACGTTTGGACTGCTAAAAACAGCTTTGGGGATATTTATAAAGTGACGATTTCATAATTATGACCAGGAAATCCAGCCAAAACAGCCGATGTTTTCTAATTTCTAACAACCTATTAATACCCCCGGACAGCGTCGTTTACATGCAACGCGTTGTTCGCATTCACAACAAGACCATAACTAAGACGATCAAAAGTTTGGAAAATCATTAGTCGACCTGATCGTTGTTCAGGCAGAGTTACTGTTTCGCCAGTCATGCCTTTAACTGTATCCCGAACGACACGACCCGATTGAAAAATCCCCAACATATGTCCCTTTTCCAATCCGTCTTCAGAGCCTCGGTCTATTACAACCACATCGTATTGCCCAATTTGTGAAACACCATCGACTACGGCAATAATATGGCCTCGGACATCTTCACCAGGTTTTCGAGGGATAAATTGAAAACTAACTTGTTCACTATCCAGGGACAGCAACCGATCTCCAACTAGTGTTTCTCTATCCGTTCGCGTAAGAAGCAACGTTGCCGGATCACCTGTTCGTTCCAGTTGGGTTTCGGCAACGAACATCGCTTCATACCCTAAAATTTCATCGGTTTCGGCATCCCGGTATGTTTCACCCGGCCTGAAAACGTTGTACCCTAGCATAGAACCCTGCTCGATAGACCGAACATAGATTTTATCTCCAGCACCCCCAATAATACGACCATCAGAAAGATTGATAATATACGGAGCTTGTTCTAACTGTTCCGGTCCGACAATTTTAGGTTTGCTGAGAAACTGACGAATGGAATCTAGTGGAATAACATGGATGGCCTTTTCTATTTCAATATCTCGAATAGTTGGGGAAAGTTTCCCAACAGACTGGGCCTGTTTCCCTCGATTAACTACCAACCGTGGTTTACCATCAACATAAATTAGTGTAATTATATCACCCGGAAAAATTAGATCGGGATTATCAATCTGTGGATTTTTTTCCCAAATATCCCACCATTTCCACGGATCCGTCAAGAATTTAGCCGAAATATCCCAAAGTGTATCGCCTTTTACGACAACATAAGTTTGTGGATGATCCGATCGGAGTTGAAGGGTATCGGCAAAGAGCCCCTGTGCTAATGTAATGAGTACTGCGCCGATAATAATTTTGCGGTTCATCTACCTTTCCTCCGGATGGAAAACGCTTCAAGTTGAGCGGACCAAGAAAAAACCCGCTTCCAAAGTCTAGATGATATCGGATAGAATTCCATTAGTTATAAGTATCATATGAGGTTTGGGCATGGCCACACTAGACATTTTAGAATTTCCTGACGATCGGTTGCGAAAAATTGCACTGCCTGTAGAAACTGTCGATGCCTCTATCCGCAAGATAGTCTCCGATATGTTCGAAACGATGTACGATGCCCCCGGCATCGGATTGGCGGCAACTCAGGTCAACATTCAAAAACGTATCGTCGTTATCGATACGAGCGAGAATAAAAGTGCCCCTTTCTGCATGATCAATCCAGAAATTATCGAACTTAACGGTGTCGAAGAAAGCGAAGAAGGGTGTCTGTCAGTTCCTGGATTTTTCGAAACCGTCAAAAGGGCGGAACGAGTTAGAATTAGTGCCCTTGATCGGGATGGAAAGCCTTTTGATATGGAAGTAGATGGACTACTATCAGTCTGTATCCAACATGAAATAGATCACCTCGAAGGCAAATTATTCGTCGATTATTTATCATCGCTCAAGCGTCAACGGATTCGCAAAAAACTGGTAAAAGCGCATCGTTTAAAAAGTGATTCTTCGACGCTTTCAACATCGGCATTGTAGCGTTTCAATTGAAAATTATTTTCGCTGGCACCCCTGATTTCTCTGTTCCAAGTTTAGAATATTTGGTTAACTCCAAGCATGAGGTTTGCGCTGTATATTCGCAACCCGATCGTGCTGCGGGGCGCGGCCGTAAAGTCAAATCAGGACCTGTCGCGGGTTTCGCAAAAAATCACAATATATCTATCATTCAACCAAATTCCTTCATGACGCCAGGCGTTTTGGATGAATTAAGGGCCTTCAATGCGGATCTTATGGTAGTGGTCGCTTATGGCCTGATTTTACCTCAAAAGGTTTTAGATACTCCCTCGATGGGCTGCATCAATGTGCATGCTTCATTATTGCCTCGATGGCGTGGCGCTGCACCCATTCAACGTGCTATTGAAGCAGGGGACTCTAAGACTGGTGTAACCACTATGCAGATGGAATTGGGATTGGATACTGGCCCCATGCTTAAAACCCTTGAACTTTCAATCGAGCCCCACGATACTGCCGGAGAATTACATGATCGATTGGCACAACTAGGCGCCCTAGCGTTGTCGGAAACTCTCTCCGACATTGGAAACGGAACGCTTAAGCCCGAAAACCAAAATCCGAATTTAGCAACCTATGCCGCTAAAATAGACAAACAAGAAGCTCAATTAGACTGGTCTAAATCAGCATTTGAAATTGAACGGAAAGTCTGTGCTTTCAGTCCCTGGCCAGTTGCGCGAACCCAATACAATAAATCGTGGTTGCGTATCTGGAAGGCGAAGTGTTTGGCCGAAACAACTACACTTCCCGCTGGCACGATCATCAGTGATAATCGTAAATTTATTGATGTGGCGACAGGCGAGGGTCTCTTGCGCGTTCTTGAACTCCAAACACCGGGAGGGAAAAGGATTTCAACGCAATCTTTTCTTAATGCTCATCCGATGCATGGCATTCGAATCGGATAGGTGAGCAAAAACTCACGTCGCCTAGCCACTCAAATTCTGCTCTGGGTGGTCGTCGATAAAAAGTCTTTAACGACAGCGCTTGATGCAATATTGCCAGATATCCCGAACAAAAAGGATCGCGCATTTATTCAAGCTATGTGCTTTGGCACGTTGCGTTGGTACTTTCGGCTCGATTTCATCCTCTCAAAACTTTTAAAATCTCCACTGAAGCCTAAGGACAAGGATATACACATTCTCGCTTTATTGGGTTTGTTTCAACTCGGATTCACCCGAGTAAAACCACATGCAGCTGTCAACGAAACTGTGGCGGCGGTTGGTAAAAAAACGTGGGCGAAGCCGCTATTAAATGGCTTGCTTCGACACTATCAAAGAGAACTAAAGAACCTGAACAATTGTGTGGAAAAAGACCAAATCGCCAAAACGGCACACCCTGCTTGGTTAGTCTCGAAGATCATAGAAGATTGGCCCGATCAATCCGAACAAATATTTACGGAGAACAATCGACAACCGCCGATGGCGATTCGAATCAATCAATCACATTTAAACCGGGAAACTTATTTAGAACGGCTCAAAAGTGATGGCATCGAAGCAATACCTCTGGAATTTTGTGCCGGTGGGCTGTGTTTAAATTCCCCAATTGACATCGAAGCACTTCCAGGGTTTGCCGATGGAACAGTATCGGTCCAAGATAGCGCAGCACAACAAGCGGCCATCCTTCTGGATCCTAAACCAGGCAATAGGGTGCTCGATGTATGCGCTGCACCTGGCGGAAAGACCCTTCATATTACGGAATTATGCGCAAACCTTACAGATCTCATTGCGATTGATATAAACCCAACCAGGTTGGACCGTATCCGTCATAACTTAGAACGATCCGGGTCATCCGCCAAACTGCTGGCTGCAGACGCGACGGACCCATCAAAATGGTGGGACGGTCGGTTATTTGATCGAATCCTCCTCGATGCACCGTGTAGCGCAACAGGTGTTATTAGACGGCATCCAGATATCAAATTACTTCGTCGACCTGAAGATATTACTGCGGTGATCAAACTTCAGCAAAAACTTTTAGAATCAGTATGGCCAATGTTGGCACACGATGGAATCTTGGTCTATTCAACGTGCTCAATTTTAAAACTAGAGAATGAGTGTCAAATCCTAAGATTTTTAAATACACATAACGATGCTAAGGAGCTACCCATTGAAACGCTCTGGGGCTTTACCAATTTGTGTGGTCGTCAGATTTTTCCAGGTGATTCGAAAATGGATGGTTTTTTTTACGCTCGATTGACGAAACAACAATAGCTTATGCGTAGTTTACTCGTGTTTTTTGGTTTACTGATAGCATCTACTACCGTTGCCGGGAAAAACCATGGGTTTTTGATTAAAAACGCAAATTTGGTTCAAAAGAATGGTGATTTGTTATTAAATGCCGACATTGAATTTCATTTCAGCGAAAATGCTATCGAATCGCTGAAAAATGCGGTCCCGTTAACCATAAGCATACAGCTAAACGTGCTACAAGAAAGAAAGTATGTTTGGGATCAATCGATCACGTGCGCCAAACTGGCTTTTAGAATACGCTATCATGCCCTGGTGGAGCTCTTTCAAGTGATTAACGAGGATACAGGAGTACATCGCAATTTTGCTACGCTAGAATCCGCGATCGAAGCGTTGGGTGCCCTTCGAGGGATTTACATTATGAAAGCCAATACATTGGACAAACAACATCAGTATAGAGCTGAAATCAAGGTCGGCCTTGATGTCGAACGACTTCCCTTGGCGCTTCGCCCGAGTGCCAACTACTCACCCGACTGGTCTCTCAGCAGTTCTTGGTACCGATGGACGCTGGAAAATTACAAATAATACACAAAACAGTTCTTACGTATTAGCGCTAATATAACCCACGTACTAGTCGCGTAGATATTTTCGTATCTCCTCAAAAATACGTAGGTTCGGTTCATTAACTTTCGAGTCTATCGTTAGTTCGTTAACAGAGTCCCTGGCATCTACCTTATCCGAAACAGCAGAATGCTGGATTCAATCAAATTCATTGAATCGGGATACACCAAATGAAACTGACGGTATTGGCTGCCACAGATAGAACCGACGCATCATCTTTCTGTACTGAATTCTGGTCTACTATACTTGGACTAAGAAGACGTGTTTTATCTATTGAATTATGTTGTAACAAAGGTGATAACAATGGCCGAAGATGAATTAGCTTCAGCGTTTGACGATGCTGTGAAACATGTAGAATCAATCGCATTAGATGCTACTAATCATGCAGAATCGATTGCATCTAAAGATAGGTCATCGTCAAAGGACAATCCAAAGGAACAGAACAGCCCTACGCGCAGTGCTGAAGACATTCAGAACGATACGAGCAGCAGCGAGGAAATTTCTATTTCTGAATCATTGGAGGTTAAAGATGAATTTGATCGCCTAGTCCTAACCCAACATGGAGAAAAGGCGACGATTGATGATGTCGATGTCGAAGTTGATTCGAATATAAAAATACAAAGCCATGCGGGTGTAGTCAATTCAGTCGAATCCAGTCTAAATAGAAATCAGCGTAGAAAAACAATAGCGGTTGACGACGATACCGACGTAAAGCAAGTGACTCAAAACACTAAACAAAAAAAAACATTGGACTCTCAACAAATTGAAAAAGCAGAACCATCCCAATCTACAGCTGAGCCCGACCAAGGCTCGCATAGTAAAAATGGGGTATCTATGGAATCAGACTTCCCCCATTTTAAAGTTATAGAAGGGGAAACAGAGCAGGAGACGGGTACTCCTAACTCTGAAGAAGAAAAAGATGTTGATGTTGAGCTTATTGTGGTTGCTGATGAAGAAATGACGCCGCCAGATTCGGAAAGTACACTAGCATCTACATTGGCGCCAACAACTCCTCCAATTACCGACACCTCAAAAGTTTCAACCGAATCCACTGAAACACCAACCCACGAAAAAAAATTAGACGAACCCTCTTCCAGTAGAAACAAACCAACAACCTCTACGAAAACTTCTCGCCATTCGGTTAAACGTAAATCTGGTTCTAACAAAATAAAAAAGGAAAACTCCGTATCTCTTGGCGTTGTAGTAACTGGCTTCGTTCTTTTGACAGCAGGGCTGATTGGCTTGACTGTATACCTCGGAGGTATACAGTCTCAGGTTGAAACCTTAAGTGCTACATTGGTTGCTGCTAATCGTCCAGCAAAAACCGTTATTTCCCAAAAGGAAATTAACACAGAAACTACCGAAATCCATAATAGAATTGACAACCTCGCGGCAAAAGTTAGTACATTAAATACTGCAGTCATAAACCTCAATGGAACGAACCCCAAATTATCAGATGCGCCACAAAATCAACGCATTCAATACACGGCTAAGCCCCAAAAACCAGTCGCTAACCTGACCAAACAAAACTGGGTAGTCAAACTTTTATCGGTCAGACAAAAGAGCATTGCGGACGATCTGCAGACCAAGTTTCGATCTAAAGGAGTCCCGATTGAACAACAGAGTGTAGAAATTGATGGTAAAACGATCTACCGGCTCGGGGTAAGTGGATTTAATTCACGGCATCAGGCTAACGAATATGCTGAGAACGCCATAAAAAAACTGGGTTTAAACAGTTATTGGGTATCACAATAACCAGAACATCCTTTAAAACCGACTCTTATTCAGTACAAATTAATTGCAACGGAACCAGAAATTTACAAAATACCCTAGTTTTAATAAAAATTTAGCTAAGATTACTGCACCATTGTCATCTTTAATTGTACGTTTTACCTTTATGTTTTAACCAACCATCGATATGGCGAGCATTTGGATCATCGTGCGTCCAATGGACAATTCCACCTTTTGAATTCCATTCATATTCACCATAAAACCGCACCGTATCCCCTTCTTGTAAAGAATTGATTTTAGGTGCCAAATCAATGTTATGCGCCACCAACAATGTTTGTCCTGTATTAAGCTTTAAGATAAATCTTTGGTGACTCGAGCCTTCGATATCATCGGGCAATATCTTCGTCACTATTCCTTCACCTTGGATTTGAAGGCTGGTTTGACTATTGCCACCTGAATCTCCGAGAGCATTACCCGCACGCTGGGTCCCCCTAGAAAAAATTGTTAGCGGGTTTTCGATGCCCGATAAATTTTCTTGTTCGGTGATTTTTTTGTATAGAAAAACTCCTATACCTATTATAAAAATAAGAACAAGCAACCGAACAATCCACTTATTTTTCTTATAGGGTTTTACTAGTTCCCGATGTATTGTTGGCTTAACCCGTGCGGCACCTTCGATTTTGGCATTGATCGCCCGTTTCCTTCCAGATTTATCAAAATCAATCTGATAGTAAATGACATCTCCAACTACTGGTATTCGACCAGCGTTTTTCAACGCAGAAATATGGATGAAAATATCACGCTTTTCATTTTCAGAGTGTATGAAACCAAACCCTTTATCCCTATTCCAGCGTTTCAAATGACCCTTAAATATATTATTGTCCACTGAGTTTATTTCGTAAAGGCGTAAGCGCACAAAGCGAAGCATCAAAGCTTTTCGCTACGCGGATTAAATTTATTTGTTGGACAGAGCTATTAACAGCGTCCACAAAGTGAATACACTGTTTCAATTACCTCGGTTGTTTGAGAACCAAGAGACGGGGCTTCTTATAGAAACGCACAGACTGCTGGATGGTCAATCATCATAAACTTGAATCAACTGTTTCTGTCCAAACTCTGCTGCAGGCTCGTATCCAATTTCCGCAGTCAATATGATTGAATAGGAAGATTAATCGAGCCCTGCTAGCAAATCAGTAAAATAGAGCCCCTAGTATTTTAATGCTCAGCCAACACACCTTTCAATTTTTTCAAGGCATTCTTTTCCAATTGCCGAATCCGTTCCGGTGAAACAGTATAACGGTCAGCCAATTGATGAAGCGTTAACTTTTTTTCGTTCAGCCAACGACTTTTCAAAATATCCAAACTGCGT
The DNA here is from genome assembly GCA_964653275.1 of uncultured Methylococcales bacterium. Lineage (GTDB taxonomy): Bacteria > Pseudomonadota > Gammaproteobacteria > Methylococcales. The sequence continues at coordinate 44,270 of CAZZET010000006.1, read as the reverse complement.
TCGTCAAGTTCTCGTAACGCAACAACCAATTTCTCCTTCTCTTGACTAGCCCATTCTGAATGTTCGCACTCTGCCGCGGGATCACTATCATGGCGAGCAAGAAAAGCAGCGGGAGCAACATTTCTCTCATCCAACTCATCGCCATCGCGCAGATCAAACGCCATGTCGTAATTATCCAGCCGCCCCTCCATCTCATAAACAGTATCCAATTTCACACCCAGATCTCCCGCTACGGCTTGAGCTTCATCCGGGCTCAACCAACCTAAATGCTTTTTCGCTTTTCTTAAATTAAAGAAAAGTTTTCGTTGCGCTTTTGTGGTTGCTATCTTTACGATCCGCCAATTGCGAATAACGAATTCATGGATTTCCGCACGTATCCAATGCACAGCAAACGACACTAACCGAACACCTACCGCGGGATCATAGCGTTTGACTGCCTTCATCAAACCAATATTTCCTTCCTGGATAAGGTCTGGAAGCGCCAAACCATAACCCCTATATCCCCGTGCAACATATACAACAAAGCGTAAGTTTCCCATAACTAACTGCCGTGCTGCATCAAGATCGTTCTCTTCTCTAAAGCGTCTAGCCAATACGTGCTCTTCCGCAGCCGAAAGTTTCGGCATTTGATGCACGGTGTTTACATAGGCATCTAACGAACCTACGGAAAGATTAGAAGGCAAAGCCAAAGCATTATTCATATACAGACCCTTAAATAGATTAATTTTAGCACTCCATTCCTTAGAGTGCTAACAAATTTTTAGTTCCCACTATATAACTATTCAGTTTATATCTATGCACAAGAGTACAGTGAGCTGAATCAGTTACTCTCTACTTTGGTCTTAAATGTCTCAGATACCCCCCTAAAACCAACCAAGCTCCAGCAATACCCAAAAAAACCGATACCTGTATTAGAAAAAAGCATTCATTCAAACTGAAGCCATGTATTTCAAAATGACTGTTATAGCGAAAACTGATCTGACTAATCGGCCCATCCAGTAAACTCATGATTAAATGTATAAAAATTAACGAAAGTATGCTACTCAGCGTGCCATACCAAAAACCACTGTACAGGAATGGCCTGCGAACAAAACTGTTAGTCGCCCCAACAAGTTGGGCAACCACAATTTCTTCCTTGCGGCTTTCCAATTCCAGGCGAATAGTATTGCCAACTATAAAAATGACTGCCATTCCTAAAAACACACTCAACACGAAGATACTCCGCCACACTAAATCAATGATCGAATTAAGCCGTTCCAACCATTCAAGATCTATTTGGACAAACTCTACTCCTTCTATTCGCTCTAATTCCAAAACCAAACGACGCAACTCACTGATCTTATTGTTAGTTTCCACTGGTTCTATTCGAATTACAACGGGTAGTGGATTATGCTCCAAGTTTGCCAGCGCATCATCAAAACCACTATAATTTCGAAACTCTCTCAGCCCTTCCTCCTTGGAAATCAGCTTTGCACTTTTCACCTCTGGTTTTGCGATGAGTTCATTGAGCATTTTCTTCCCTGTCTCGTGAGTTACCGACTGTTTTAAGTAAAGTGAAACATAGTGCTGTGTCGCCAAAATCCCGGTTAACTGTTTAACATTTTCCACCAAAAGGTAAAACCCACTCGGCAATGTCAAAGTGACTGCAATTACAACAATAGTCATTAGTGACGAAAAGCGGGATCGATTCAAACGACCCAAGCTGGAAACAAGCGTCTGCGCGTGGATATGGAAATAAGAAATAAACCAACTGCCAATCCGGCGTTTGTTTCGACTTAAAGCATGCCGTTTCTTATCAAAATATTCGGGTCTGATTGGTTTAGTGGTTTCCACTATTATCGACCATTAATATAAATAAACTACATATCTCGCCATGAAACCCCGGGCGTATGGCATAAAATCTAAAGAGGCTCCCAGAGACATGCGTGTTAGGATGGCATATCTGCATCCGAATCCTGGATCAGGTGGCCACGATCTAATCGGATCATTCGAGTACCCAAGGTCGATATCAAGGCTAAATCGTGACTGGCTATTAACATAGTTACACCAACTTGATTGAATTGTTTAAAAAGCTCCATAATTTCTCTGGACAGCTCAGGATCTAAATTTCCTGTTGGTTCATCAGCCAAAATCATCGGGGGCTTGTTTACAATAGCCCTCGCTATGCTAACTCTTTGTTGTTCACCTCCAGATAAGACCATGGGATAGCGCTTTTCTTTACCTAATAATCCCACTTTATCCAAAGCCGCGCGAACCCGACGTCCAATTTCCCTCGTCGAACAGCCAGATATGACCAACGGAAGCGCCACATTATCAAATACTGTACGATCGAGTAATAATCGATAATCCTGGAATATCAGGCCAAGCCTGCGCCGAACCCATGGAATATGACGCTGCGGTATCCGATTGAGGTTACGTCCAGCAAAAACAATTTGCCCACGGCTACAACGCTCGATCAAAGCAATCAATTTGAGTAAAGTACTTTTTCCCGCTCCCGAATGCCCACTAAGGAAGACCATCTCCCCTTCTTGTATACGCAGTGTTACATTCTGTAGGGCATCCCCCCCTTCCGAATACCGCTTACTAACGTTATCTAATCGAAGCACTTTTCATCCAAGATTCCCCGAAATTTTTTAAGCCATTTCTTAAAGCGTTTTTTAGTGCAGCCTAACCGCCTCGGCATCAAAGAGTGCATCAACAAAAGTATTGGCATCAAAATCCTGCAAATCATCGATTCCCTCACCAATTCCGATAAACCTAATCGGTATCCCGAAACGCTTTGCCAACGCAAAAATTATACCGCCCTTCGCCGTTCCGTCCAGTTTTGTTAGCGCTAGTCCAGTGAGATTTAACGACTGATCAAATTGTTCTGTCTGATTAAGCGCATTCTGACCAGTCCCTGCATCTAACACAAGCAAAATCTCGTGGGGAGCAAAAGAGTCTAGTTTGCTAGCGATCCTTTTTATCTTCGTAAGCTCTTCCATAAGATTGGATTTAGTGTGCAGACGACCCGCAGTATCCGCTATTAAAACATCAACGCCACGCGCATTTGCTGATTGCACACCATCGTATATTACCGATGCGGAATCGGCACCCGAATGCTGCGCGACAACATGAATTCCATTTCTTTCACCCCAGACCTGCAACTGTTCCGTTGCCGCTGCTCGAAATGTATCACCAGCCGCTAACATCACACTATGCCCTTGCATCTGAAGTCGCTTCGCTAATTTACCAATCATTGTTGTTTTCCCGACGCCATTTACACCAACCACAAGTATTACAAATGGCCGTTCTGACGAAATATCTAAAGGTTTACTACACGGCGCAAGAATCATCGCCAACTGTTCACGAAGTAGCTTTATGACAGCGGCACTATCATTACATTCATCCCGTTTTACACTCTGTACCAGGCTTTGCATAATTTCCGCCGTAGCTTCTACCCCTACGTCGGCCATCAATAAATTCGATTCGATTTCTTCGAAGAGCTCCTCGTCTATCGCCTTTTTACCTATGGGTAGGCTGACCAAAGCATCCGCCAATCCAGAACGTGTCCGATTAAGCTGCGATTTCAGCCGAACAAATAGAGATTCTGGTGACTTCTCTAAAAGAACATCCGGCTCGATTTCGGAGATACCACCCTCTTCTCCCATCACTGAAACATCGGATCCATCAAGAGCTACTTCGTCTCCTAGTTGCTCAGGAATACAATGAGTCGATGTGGAATAAAATCGTATGTAGGCAATCGCAAGCAACAGGAGCGCCGCAACCCCATTATGAGCTGCAGCAACGGCAACAGGCATTCTCAAAACAACATTAGCAATCCCAAGACCTACTTGGAGAAACAGCAGAAAACTGAGAATGGCTGCTCCTCTGGCTAATGCTTTCTCTTTCGGATACCCAACTGACTTAATTGCAAGCAAGCTCAGCACTAGAAAGGTCACTATCGCGCCCAATCTATGTGTAAAATGTATAGCGGCGCGAGCACTATTACCAAGGATGCCTCCCTCGTAGTCAACACCGATATCAGTGGAAACCAAAAAAGCATCGAAATAATCAACATCAGGCCACCACTCTGCTTGACATGTAGGAAAATCTGGACAAGCTAAACCAGCATAATTGGAGCTGGTCCAACCACCAAGGAAAATTTGCACCAACAACACAAAAAAACTAATCCTGGAAAGCCATTTCAAGCTAGTACGATCAGAAACGACTTCGATATTTGGCGCCGTTCTAAGATATAAGCAGAACAGCAAATAGAGCGTCAATAGTCCTGTAATTAGATGCGCTACCACGGTTAGCGGCATGACATTGAACAACACCGTCCACATACCCAGCAACGCCTGAAAAACTACTAATAAGAGCAATAGGAAAGATAGTTTTACCGCAACCGCTTTATTTTGCTTTCGGAAACAGGACGATATCGCCAACAATAAAATCATTACACCAAGGCCACCTGCCAAATAGCGGTGCGCCATCTCTTTCCAAGCCTTTTGCGTTTCTAACGGCCGATCTGGAAATGCTTGATTGGCGTGGGCAATATCTTCCGAGGTCTCGGGAACAATCAACTTCCCATAACACCCAGGCCAGTCTGGGCACCCCAGTCCAGCATCGGATAGACGGACATAGGCACCTAAAACGATAACAGAAAAGGTCAAAACCAAATTAAATAAAATAAATTTTCTGAACATTAAATCGTATCCATTTACAAGCATTAAACTTCGGTTTAAATCAAACTTTTTAAGTTCCTCACAGCTGCAGCTTTTATTAGACATCGGCTGTGAATCATGAACATTCAACCGATTTGAGAAACATTAAGTAGCTTTTTCATATCTTTTTTAACATGATAAGGATCGAATCCCGACGGGTACCACATCATCAAATTGCCCAAAGGATCCATTAGAAATAGCATCCCTTCGTCTAATGGTCCCCCCAGAACAGCCGAAATCCGAGCAATAAACGATTCATCCGCTCGGACCCTTAGCAAGGTACCCTCATTGTCCAGCGGAGTGCTTACCCTACTACTTGAATCAGCATCTCCTCCTACAAGAAGACGGCGAACACGCATCAAATCTTGATTAAGCATTAATCGAACTTGCTTGGTCTTATGCAAGGCCTCGAGGCAAGGCAAGCCACAAACGGTCCCAGTAATAAAATGAACCAAAACCCAGCGCCCTTTCAATTGATCAATATTGTACTGACTCACCTTATCCAAACCGATGAATAGCGTACGATCAAGCTTGACCACAGGCACAATCAGACGACCATAGTTGGTTGCCCCACTAATCCATTGAGGATTGCTAAATACCAACCAAGCGCCAAACAACGGTAGTACACAAATTAAAATTATGCTCGTGAATAAAACACGCGTCCTAACGACCTTTCTCATCAACGCTTGCTTGAGTATCCGAAAAATAGAATCACTAGCATTATTGCTAGTGCAAACCATTGAAAAGCATATGCCCGATGTTTCCAAGGCGGCATAGACGATTCAAAATTCCAGTGCCGATAGTAGCCTTGCCCAACATCCTGATCCAGCAATACTTGAAATGGCAACAATGAGTATCCCAACACCTCGGATAATATCGACCCATCCACGACCTGCACAACTGAAGGCCACCCCTGGGACGGCGTACTGGCACCTGCAAGTGTGAGTCCTACGCTTGGAAACCTATCGATAATACCTGTAACAGTAACTTCCCCGGAATCTACCGACACCTGTGGTAACTTTTTTCGATCACCACCCAGTGGTACCCAGCCTCTATTCACCAAAACCGAACGCCCGTCGACATGCAAGTGCAATGGAGTCATTACAAAAAATCCAACTACTCCATTGATAACCCGATTATCGATCAAAAATTGGTGTTCTCCATCGTAAACTCCCCGCAATACGACCCGTTGATATCTATAGTCCCTATTGGTATATTCACTTACATCTAGTTCAATCGGGTACTGATTTTTTCTTAATTTTTGTTGTTCTAATAAAGCTTGTTTTCGGTCCGCACGATCAAGCTGCCAAGACCCTAAAAACAAAAGACATGAAAAAATCAATCCAAAGACAAGAATTGGAATCCAATTCGATTTGATATTAAGCCCGATTAGCAATTTCACCCAAATTCACCGAAAATAGGCTATTAATTTCCCTTTGGTAGCCAGTATGGCGGTAAAAATCTTTGTCCTCTTTATTTTGGCCGTAATCCTCGGATCTTTAGGGGCTGCTCTATACTCCATGTTAAAGGGTGCTGATAAACCAACTCATACCGTTAGAGCATTAACCATACGCATTGTCCTTTCCATCGGCCTGTTTATCTTTTTAATTGTTTCTTTTGCTTTTGGATGGATTACACCTCACGGTATGAGGTAAAAGCTGCTGCCTCACCCCAAGACTCGATTTATAGCCAGTAAACAAAAATAAATAACAGCAACCACACTACATCAACAAAATGCCAGTACCAGGCCGCAGCTTCAAAGGCAAAATGGTTGTCGGGGCTAAAATGTCCACGGATACTGCGGAAAAGAATAACCGCAAGAATAATTGCTCCGATCGTGACATGTAATCCATGAAATCCGGTTAGCATGAAAAAAGTCGATCCATAGACACCGGATCCCAAGGTTAAACCCATTACCGTATAGGCTTCGTGATATTCAAGCGCCTGAAAAAAAACGAAAAGGAACCCCAGTGCTACAGTACCCGCTAAGCCCTTGATCAATTGGTCACGATTGTTTTCAATTAACCCCCAATGTGCCCAAGTCACGGTTCCACCACTTGAAAGCAAAATCAAAGTATTTAACGCTGGCAATCCCCAAGCACCCATTTGTTCAAATTCTCCACCCCGTTCACCAGGACCATTAGTTGGCCATAATCCCTCAAAATGTGGAGCCAAATCCAGCCAAATATGTTCGAAGGTGGAAACACCAGGCCCATCACCTTCCCCAGCCAACCACGGTAGAGAATATATCCGAATGTAAAATAAGGCCCCAAAAAAAGCTGCAAAAAACATCACCTCAGAAAATATAAACCAAAACATCCCCATCCGATAAGAAATCGTTACTTGAGAATTATAAAGGCCTCCTTCACTTTCAATAACTTGTTGGCCAAACCAACCACCCAACGTAGCAATGAAAATGATAATACCAGTAATTACCATGGGTTTCCCGAGCAATGAGTCATTAATCAGATTAGCAACTCCCGCAAGCAACAAAGTAAGCCCAACAACCCCAATTATTGGCCAGATTGCTTTGTTCGGTACATAATATACCCCGTCAGTTGACATCTTCTTCCCCTTTAATCTTCACAAACGAAATCAATTAAATTTCTCTGGCACATCAAAAAAAGTGTAGGCGAGCGTCACGGTTTCAAACCGATCAGGCAAATCTGGATCAATCACAAACCGTACCGGCATTATTTTTAGCTCGCTGCCTTCAAATACCTGTTCAGAAAAACAAAAACATTCGGTTTTTTTCAAATATTGGTTTGCTAACCCGGGTGCCACACTTGGTATGGCCTGAACCGTAATACTTTCTTCCTTAAGGTTTCGCGCCCAAAATTTGGCCATATAAAATTTACCCGGAACAACTTTCATTTTAGCAACCTCCGCCCCGAAAGCTAAGGGTGCACTTTCATTAACGGCAGTGATAAATTCAAGCGTAATTTCCCGACTTGAATCAATTTCGAAATCCGTTTTAGTGGCGACTTCAACCCCTAACTTACCGTTTAATCCGGTTAAATCACAAAAAACATCGTAAATCGGTACCAACGCAAAACCGAAACCAAACATACCAATGACAATTAAGCACAACTTGATAACCAGTGACTTGTTGCTTGCCTTGATTGGAACCGAATTCACTGACCTGACATCACAAAAAATGCCAATAGATAAATTCCAACAGCTATTGCACCCATAACCACTGCAATGAGCAGATTTGCTCTCGCCCTATCCACAAGACACCACGTATGCCATTGAAACCCTTTATTTAATATCCGGAGCTGACTCAAAAGTATGATAGGGGGCCGGTGATGGAACTGTCCATTCCAAACTCCACCGCTTTGCTCCTTCCCAAACTTCGTCACTCGCTTTTTCACCACCACGAATTGTCTTGATCACGATGTAGAGAAAAACTAATTGCGAAAACCCCAATATATAGGCGCCTATGCTAGAGATAGCATTAAATTCCGCGAACTGCACCGCATAATCTGGAATCCTTCTCGGCATACCGGCCAAACCGAGAAAATGCTGTGGAAAAAAAGTCAGATTGAAACCAATCAACGAAAGCCAGAAGTGGAGTTGAGCCAAGCTTTCATTGTACATATGCCCAGTCCATTTCGGTATCCAATAATAAACCGCCGCAAACATAGGGAAAGTACCACCTACAACCATCGTATAGTGAAAGTGAGCCACTACGAAATAGGTATCATGGTATTGAAAATCAGCAGGAGCAATGGCCAACATCAGTCCAGTAAAACCACCCAAGGTAAAAAGTACAATGAATGCGATAGAAAACAACATCGGGGTTTCAAACGTCATCGATCCTTTCCACATTGTCGCCATCCAATTAAAAACTTTTACACCAGTCGGCACTGCGATCAGCATAGTTGCGTATATGAAATAGAGTTCGCCCGCCAAAGGCATCCCCACAGTAAATTGATGGTGAGCCCAGACGATAAAAGACAGGAAAGCAATAGATAGTGTCGCGTAAACCATTGAGCTGTACCCGAATAATGGTTTACGTGAGAATGTAGGGAGAATTGTAGAAACCACACCAAAAGCAGGGAGAATAATTATGTAGACTTCCGGGTGACCAAAGAACCAGAACAAGTGCTGGTATAAAATAGGATCACCGCCTCCGGCGGCATCGAAGAAGCTAGTGCCAAAATGAGCGTCCGTCAGCAACATCGTTACTGCAGCCGCAAAAACCGGCAATACGGCGATCAAGAGATAAGCCGTAATTAACCAGGTCCAACAAAACAATGGCATCCTCATCATGGTCATCCCCGGAGCCCTCATATTCAATATCGTCACGATAATATTGATAGACGCCATAATCGAGGACAGTCCGAGAAGGTGTACTGCAAAAACCGCAAACGGCAGATTGTCGCCTGCCTGCAGAACCAACGGTGGATAGAGTGTCCATCCAGCCGCAGGCGCACCACCTTCCATGAACAATGTGCTAGCCAAAAGAAGTATCGCAAAGACCAATACCCAAAAACTCATATTATTCATCCGGGGTAAGGCCATATCAGGGGCTCCAATCATCATCGGAATCATCCAATTGGCTAATCCCGCGTATGCAGGCATGACCGCACCAAACACCATAATCAAGGCATGCATAGTAGTCATGGAATTAAAAAACTGGGGATCGAGAAATTGCAGGCCGGGTTGAAATAACTCGGTACGAATGGTCAACGCCATGGTTCCACCAAGAAAAAACATAGCCAAAGCAAAAAGCAAGTACAGTGTACCGATATCCTTATGATTGGTAGTGAAGATCCATCGGGTAATTCCCTTTGCAGGCCCATGATCGTGGTGATCGTCATGTGTTTGTTCTACCGCCGTCATAACCTATTCCTCATCACTCTATAGATTGTAAAAATATAAAACGAATTCAATTCGCCGATGTTCCGCTACGGGAGACAATTCCCACAAAATAGCCGGGATTATTATTCGCCACCGAGAAACGGTTCAATGTCGGAGATAGTGACCGAATCCCCCATATCGTTGCCAAAGGCATTTCGCTGATAGGTAATCACAGCAGCTAGTTCGTCTGCTTCCAAAATACCTCCAAAGGCAGGCATCATTTCTCCTTTCCCATTGAGCACGACATCGATATGTTTGGATTTTTCGCCCGTGGCAACCGGGCTACCTTTGATTGGAGGAAATGTCCCCGGAATACCCTGACCATTAGCCTGATGGCAGCCAGCACAATTTGTATTGTAAACCTCTTCCCCGCTCGCGGTTAAAATGTCCGCACTTTCAGACTTCGTCCCATCGTCACCTTCAACTTGAGATAGAACCCCGGCATCGTCACCCCGACTTACAGGCACACTAGCATCAGTCGTAAAATTTTTGACCTTAGAGGGATGGACAAAATCCCCCATATTGTTACCAAAGGCATTACGTTGGTAGGTGATAACCCCCGCCAGCTCAACATCCGCTAAACTACGGCCAAATGGCGGCATCTTTTCACCCTTCCCATTGAGCACTACGTCAATGTGTTTAGACATTTTACCCGTCACAATAGGACTTCCTTTTATAGCCGGGAAAGCACCCGGTATACCCAGCCCATTCGCCTGATGGCAACCGGCGCAATTTGCACTATAAACCTCCTTCCCTTTAACAAACAAATTCTCTTTATTCCAGTCTTCCCCCGTATTAACAACTTTGGTTTTGGGATAAGCTTTTTGTTGTTCCACCCATTGGAGATAGTCATCCTCCACCTTAGCAATGACCACAATCGGCATAAATGCGTGCCCCCTGCCACAAAGCTCAGCGCATTGCCCACGATAAGTACCTGGCTCTTCGACCAATGTCCATGCTTCGTTGATAAATCCCGGAACAGTATCCTGTTTCCACCCAAAAGCTGGAACCCACCAGGAATGAAGCACATCGGCAGCAGTCAACAAAAAACGTACCTTTTTATTGATGGGAATCACTAGAGGGTTATCAACCTCTCGAAGATAATTATCGACAGTAGATGGATCGATACCAGACCCCAGCTGGCGAGCCTCATTACTTTTGGCATCCAGGCTACTCATAAAATCGATGCCTTCATCCAGGTATTCGTACCGCCATTTCCACTGATAGCCAGTAACTTTTATCGTCAAATCAGGTGCGCTGGTATCGTACAGGTCAATCATCGCTTTGGTCGCGGGAATAGCCATACCGATAAGGATGGCGAACGGGATAACGGACCAAATGATCTCAACCACCGCACTTTCATGAAATTGGGCTGCAACAGCACCTCTCGATTTGCGATGATGGTAAATAGAATAAAACATTATGCTAAAGACCACGAACCCTATCGCAACGCATATCCAAAAAATCAGCATATGCAAATCATAAATATCGCGGCTGAGCTTGGACACACCCTCAGTCATGTTCAGCGTATACTCCGCACGTACGACACCATTCACCCACAGGTACAAGCCTATTCCACCTAGTAGCTGCTTGGTTTTAATCACGGAACAATCTCCCCTTCATTTTAGTTATCTGATTTATTGTCTCTGGCTTCGTTGGTTAACCCATTACTATTCAGCCAGCTTCATCTTGTTCAATATTGACGTATAAAACGCTCATTTACCCGTGTAACCTTCGCGGTTTTGCATAGTTCTTAAGGAAATAGCGATAATATGAACAGCTACGCCCTAAATAACAACCAGGCCGCTACTTTGTTTTTCTTAAGACCCAATACGCTATCGCGTTTCCAAACGAACCAACGGATCATTGAACGACACCGATTCGGCCACAGACAATAGGCGAACCGCAGTAAATTGGTTAACCCAACAAAAATACAAAACTATCTATGGATTAGAATAATACTGAAATCAAACGTCGAATAAGTCGAAAACCCGGAAAGGCTGTAAGTTTCTTATACAAGACGAGATAAGTCAATTAGAGGGGACTTGAAATTGATTTGAATTAAAAATTTATACAAAAAAAGGGGGATCAGACATTGCCTGATCCCCTTAGTCAAAATAAAAAATGGCGAATCTAAATCCGCCAAAGGAGGAAGGAATCGCTTCACAACTCCTGCACTGAGGCTATCCAAAAGCAAGAAACGATGCAAGGAGTGAGAATGGATGTTATGTTAAAGATTCATTACTGAAAATGGAACGTGGCATATTGTCGCACGGTCTTTGAAAAACGGCCTGATCTTCCGGCAAAAGTGGCTCGCAACCAAGACTCTTAGATAGTGCCCGTGAAACAAATAGATTCGACGAATGTAAATCCCCGATATTTAAATTCGTCTATAGTCAAATCTGTTACTCGTCTCATCAGTGAACACGCTAAATTAGAATTGTAGTGCAGGAAAACTCAGGAGACTAATAATGGGGCAGGAAATAGATCATTCAAATTTCAGCAAAAGTGATTTTGAACGATTTTATGGTCATCTTGAATCGGAAACCACGCTACTCCGAAAAATTTTGCAGGACGAGCAATGTTCTCAAGAAGGCCCTGTCGCGGGCTTCGAAATCGAGACTTGGTTGGTGGATGGGGAAATGTCGCCGACACCATTCAATACAGAATTTCTTAGAGAATTCGATAATCCTCTAGCTACTCCTGAGCTTGCAAAATTCAATGTTGAATTGAACAACCACCCTGAACCGTTAACCGGTCGGGCTTTAAGCAAACTGCACAAAGGTCTAAATCACATAGTCGGTAGTGCCACCAAAACGGCTGAAGCCCTTAATTCGCATTTGCTCATGATCGGAACACTTCCAACCCTCAGGCAGTCTGACCTCACATTAAACAATATGTCTGCTCTTAACCGCTTTCGTGCGCTCAATGAGCAGATTTTAAAAACTGGTAGGGTACCTATCCATCTAGACATAGAAGGCAAACAACATCTCCAATGTGATCACTCGGATGTGATGCTGGAATCTGGGGCAACCTCATTTCAACTTCATATTCAAACCCCATTGAAGCAAGCCCACAAAATATATAATGCTTCGATCATGGCATCTGCACCAGTAGTTGCAGTTTCCGCTAATTCTCCTTTTTTATTCGGAATGGATTTATGGGCAGAAACAAGAATTCCTCTATTCGAACAATCCATCAACATTGGCAGCTACGATGGTGAAAGTCACGAACCCTTACATAGAGTAAGTTTTGGTTCAGGATATGCTCGAGAATCGATCTTTGAATGCTTCAAGGAGAATCTTGAATGTTTTCCAGTGCTTCTTCCTTCCCAACTCGTTTCGAATCCAGATCATCTCAATTATTTGCGTCTACACAACGGTACGATTTGGCGATGGAATCGCCCGTTGATAGGGTTTGATACCAATGGCAAACCACATATTCGAATTGAACACCGGGTTATACCATCGGGACCAACCATTGTTGATATGATGGCTAATGCTGCATTTTTTTATGGATTGACCACATCGTTAGCCGCCGATTCGGTCGACCCGGAGCCCCTTATTCCCTTCTCGACGGCTAAGACTAATTTTTACCAAGCTAGTCGCCATGGCATGAATGCCCATATCTCTTGGATCGGCGACAAAAAAACCAGTATCCAATCACTGGTGCTTAACGAATTGCTAGGGAAAGCCAAACATGGGTTAGCACTGTTAGAGATTGCTGAACAAGACGCGGATTTCTATTTGGACATTATCAGCCAACGAGTTAAATCGGGACTCAATGGCTGTGAATGGCAAAGAGGGTTTATGCGGGAGAATCACGCAGATCTTAAAACACTGACCCAAGTTTATCTAAAAAATCAGAACAGCGGCAAACCGGTACACACATGGACAAAACCTTGAAGCCAAGCCCTTTGACGCAAATGGAGGAGGTTCCCACAGGATTACTGGAAACCAGTGTAGAGGAACTGTATACCATTTTACCAGGCCCAGCACTAATTCACTTACCCGGCACCCTGGATAGCCCTCTTTTCGTTTCTGTTTTGCTCCATGGAAACGAGTCCACTGGTTTTCTCGCAATTCAGGCGTTGTTGCGGAAATATGAGAATCGACAACTTCCTCGCTCGGTCTCCATATTTTTCGGTAATATAGCTGCCGCCAAATTAGGTGTTCGTAGACTGGAGAACCAACTTGATTATAATCGGATCTGGCCCGGCACAGAATACCCTGAATCCGAAGATTCTTTGATGACTAGGGAAGTGGTTGATTTGATGGCTAAACGAAATGTTTCACTAAGCATTGACATCCACAACAACACAGGCATTAACCCCCACTACGCCTGCGTCAACAAACTTGATCACCGTTTTTTACAAATCGCAACACTATTCAGCCGGTTAGTGGTGTACTTTATCCGGCCAAAAGGTGTTCTGTCTGCTGCGTTTGCCAATCTATGCCCGTCGGTAACATTGGAATGTGGTAAACCAGAACATCACTACGGCGTTGAACATGCTTTGGATTTCCTAGAAGGTTGTTTGCGCTTAAAAAATATCCCCAATCATCCTGTACCCAAAAATAACATCGACTTATTTCATACGGTTGCTCAGATCACTATTCGTGACTATGTGTCCTTCGGTTTTCGAGGCAACAATGCCGATTTTATCTTGATAGATGATTTGGACCACATGAATTTCACCGAAAAACCGGCAGGGACTGTTTTCGGGGAATTAAACAACACCAGCGACTTACCGGTATCCGCTGTAAATGAAACCGGAAAGGATGTTACCGAAAAATACTTCTCTATTTCCGGTAATAGGCTCATAATCAAAAAACCGATCATGCCTTCTATGCTAACGCAAGACATAAAGATAATCAGACAAGATTGTCTATGCTACCTAATGGAAAGAATCTCACTATGAGCACATCTTTACCCTTTTGGAAATCAAAAACCTTATCCGAAATGACAAAGCTCGAATGGGAAAGCCTTTGCGATGGCTGTGCTAAATGCTGTTTGTATAAATTAGAGGACGAAGATACCAGAAAGGTATTTTACACGAGTGTTACCTGCAAACTTCTAGATCTTAAAACGTGTCGTTGCACTCAATATACAGAGCGTTTCAATTTAGTTCCGGATTGCATACGTTTTACCCCTGAGTCCATCCCTCATTTACCTTGGCTTCCATCCACCTGCGCCTATCGTTTAATATCGGAAGGACAAGACCTTCCCTCATGGCACCCTCTAGTTTCAGGTTGCTCTGTTTCGGTCAACAAAGCTGGTATTTCCATACAAAGTTTTGCTCAATCCGAAAACGATGTCGATGATTTAATAGAACATGTCATGGAAGACTTTAGTTAAACAAACAACTCCCAATAATTTTCCAAAACATATCTATCCTTTGTGCGACCAACAGCCTCCTAGTGACTCTTTCGGATTTCTGTATCGCTATCCCAAACTGTTACCATATTAGTACCTTTATATAATCCCATAGGACTAATGTAAGGATCAGAACCTAAGACAGGTTCAAGATTTATATTCATTCTCCGCTCGGAATCATACATATAACATAATTCTGCACAACTTAGCGCTTCTATGCCCATTTGAAACAAATTATCGTAGGGAGTATTTTCAAAACTGGGTGTTTTCTTAACTAAAACCTCAATATATTCATCATCGTATGCCTCACACTCTAAAATGACGACTCGTGTTGACTCATAACAAAGGTCATGCCATGTTGATTTTGTAAAATCAGTATGTGTCATTTCGGCAATTTCGAACTCACCGTTTTTTGATATGCACTGAGCTGCATGACTAAATCCTTCCTCCCCGGTAAATTGAGAAATTAATTTAGTGGTTAATTTTTTTTCGTCAACAGTTAGAACGATGTGCCCGGGTTTTAGCTTACCGTAGCCTAGATTAGCTAGAGCACCCCACTTCTGAAATTCTTTATTAGAAGGATGCGTATAGTATGTAGTGAATCGGATATAAGGAATGACGTCTTTGAGCAATCGATTGTAAAGCGCTGTCCTCATTAACTTACCAACAAGATACCGTTGAAGATTTGCTAAAATCATAATATAACCTCTGGGTTATCCACTACCTAGACAATCCACACAGTAACTGCAAAAAGCCATGAGGCATATATTGCCGAATCTACTTTAAATAAACTGTTGGATATCGAATTGTATTTCAACTTTTGGGAGTTGCTAGAGAGAGTCGGTTACGCTGTTTAGTTCCACCGAAATCTTCAACTGGGGTTCGATATAGAGCTTATACTACTAACAATTTCCCCAGAGGCTAATACCAACCCTTGTCTGTAATAGTCGCTAGCCCGCTCTTTATTGTCTTTTTGAAGCATTAAATCACCGATCAGCTGATACGCTTCAACGGTTGGTTCGATAGCAATGCTCTTCTCTAAATATTGCTCTGCTTTTTCCAGATCCACCGCCCGTAAGCTTAACTTACCGAGAACCCGAAGGAGAACACCATTTTTAGGATGTTTTTTTAACCATTTCTCCGCAAATTTAAGTTGCTGATCGGACCTTTCCATATTGATGCAGCCATACAAAACAACCAACCGGTCAGACCATCCCTTTTTGAGAGCGTCTCGAACTATATTCTCGACTTCTGAACCTGCTCCTATCATGATCATCGCCGAAAAATACAATGATTGAATACTGGAAACACTTTTTACATTCGCAGGAATTGATTCCCACAAATCCATTAATTCACTTGCATCACTACCCTTCTCGGCTTCATTTTTTAATATAGCAGTGTAAGTATCGATTTCAATCTGCTTAATCTCAGCCTCCATCAACACTTTGTTTTCGTGTAACGATGGAATTAATTTCCGAATCGATTCCCAATCCTCCAATGCTTCATAAGCTTCGTGCAAGAGCTTAAGGACAGTGGCATGGGTGGGTGCGATTGAATTTAACGCAGTTAAACTTTCAATTGCCTCGTCAAATTGTTTATGTGACAACTGCAGCTCAACCTGGGTCAAACCCACAGCAAATTGCGAACCCGGGGTACTTTCATAGGCAAGACCAAGGTATTCATCGCGAGTATCATAAGCACCCCGAGCCTGCGCAGCCTTAGCGGCAGTCAAGTAATGAACCAGCGCAGTCCCACTATTCGCAGCGTGCCGAACCAACACTTTTTCAGCTTTTTCCCAGTGCCCCTCTGCCGAATCTATTAAACCTTTAATCAAAGCCTGCTGCGAACGGTTCGACTTCCGATCACTGCTCCGAGATGTGAAATACCTAGGAATCCGTAATACCCCACGAAGTATCTTCTGGGCAATATATAGCACGAAAAAGCCAATTAAAACCAAGGCTACGAAAACGAATAATGAAGTTTCCATAGACCATGTCCCATAACCAATTAAGACATAACCGGGATCGCCTTGCTCGACCAATGTCTGACGGAGAAAAAAAGCAGCCCCAACAGCAACAAATAATGCAACTAACAAATAAACGATGTTTCTCACAATTACGACTCCTTAGCCTTCCCTCCAGAGCCCGTCGCCTTGTCACTTTCCAGCCGGAGCTTTGTAATATTTCGCAGTAATACCAAAGACTTACTAATGTCAGGAAACTCTACATCCAACGCAACGTCACGAAGAGCTTTAATCTCAGCAGCAACAGCCTTTGTTCTGCTGGCTTGGAGGTCAAAATGACGAGATAGCCAGTCCAGCGCACCATCCAGATTATTCTGGTAAAGCTGTTGATTACGTTGAATTAACCCAACACGGGCCATTTCCAAATTCAACCTGAGATCTTCACGAAATACTATTGCTTGCTCTTTCACTAGGACGGCGTTGATAGGGCTATCTGCATGCTTGATGGTAACAAGCTCTTGAGCATCTTGAATCGCCGAATCAAGAAAACCTTCCCACCCCTCAGTTTTTGGCGCTGGTTCTGGGGCATCCACTCGATTTTTCGCTTCATCAATTTTACCCGTATGGGGAAGACGCAACGGGATTTCATGAACCCCATCTTCCAAAGCTCTTAATCTGGAGGATAGACCCACAATATCCGGTGTTTTGGCTTTTTTTAGAATGCTAATCTCTTTAGCCAACGCATCTCTAACTTTATAAACTCCAGGATCACCACTTTCTCTGAGCCTTTGATCGGCCGCTTCTAACGCCAGCAAAGATGTTTTAACATCAGCCACTAAGTGAAGACGTTCATTGGCGACCGAAAGTAGATATTCAGCATCGGCGATCAACCAGTCCCCACGGGTTTTTCCCAATTGGCGTTGAATACTCTGAATAGCACCATCTAAATTACTCTTGGTCTGATTCAGCTTTTCTGTGTGTTGAGCAGCATATTGCGATATGGTTCTTTCAAACTGGCTATCCTGTGTAGCCAACTTTTTTTCAATGGTCGCTATATGTGACTGTAGATTAGCAATTTGCGATTGAAAATGGGTTAGTTGCTTAGTTACCTCAATAACACGCGCATCTTCTTTATCCAGCGCACCCTGCAACCCCTCCTGCCCCGTGCTTAATTGCAAAAAAAGAACATACCCCACACCGGCCATAACCACTATCATCAATACAACTACACTGCCAAATAGTCGATTAGTTTTAGGCTTTGTATTTTTGACTTCGGACTCGGATTTATTTCCGGAATCTTTTTCGCCTAATTGAGTTTCCTGGTTCGTTGCTACCAATGTTTTTCCCCTCTTAATATTCTCTGAAGATGCCGTCCTATACCGAGGGCTCGTAACGATCTCGAATAGGCTTTACGCTCCTATTCTCGTACAACTCTTCAATTCTACTCCTGACAAGCGTATTGCATCAAATCACCAAATAATGTGACTCAATCAGGCTTGCTCCCGTTATGATCACTATCTCCAAACTGCCTCGCACAAGTATTTAACGCTTTAAATTTGCAAAGTGCAGCATAGATTCCTGCATCTGAAGCTTCCCGCGCAAGCATAACATGAGTGATCCCCATTGCTAAAGCTTTCGCTTTCAACCTAGGGCTGATTACCAGCAATGGTGTTTTCCTCAACAAAGTCAATCCTTCGGGTCCCATCATCGAAACCAAGTTGTCTAATACTTCCCCACTGGTCACGGTCACCACACCCATGCCTTCATCGTGCCAGGACCGCATCACTGACGACATATCGATCTTCGGCTTCATTCGTCGATAAACCTCAACAAAGTTAACCTCCGCGCCACGTTTGCGCAAACATTCAGCAAGAAGTTCACGCCCGCCCTTTCCCCGAACAACGAGGCATTTCAGTCCTTTTACACACTTCATATCATCAGTTTCCAGCAACGCCTCGCTATTAAACGGCTGCTTTGGGACCAAATCAACGTTAATGCCTATCTCACACAGAGCCTGTGCTGTTGCTCGACCAATCGCGGCAACTTTGACGCGAGCCGGAAAGATTTTGGCAACATTGTACGCCTTTTGGGAAAAGTAAACTGCGTTTACACTGATAAAAATCACCCAGTCATACACGCAAATCCTTTGGAAATAACCAAATGTCCTTTCGTTGTCCGCACAACCTACTATTTCCAGTGTCGGAAACCGAACAACTATGCCCCCTGCATCTTGTATCAGGTTGGAAAGTTTAGCTGCCCGCGCTGCTGGCCGAGTAACTAAAACACGCAGACCTCCAAGAAGTTGGTTCGAGCCGGTTGTGTCAATCAAGAGCGATAGAGTGCTTTCAATATTCGGTCTGCACCACGAGAAAGAAGATCATCAGCCAATCCCTGGCCCAATGTTTCCGCATCATCAGCCGACCCATTTACTGTTGCCCGAAGCATTTTCCGGCCATCAGGACTACCCACCAATCCTTTGAGCGTCAACTCTCCCTCCGAACTAATTTCGGCAAATCCTGCAATCGGCACTTGGCAGCCACCCTGCAGTCGCTCATTCATGGCACGCTCCGCTCTAACACAGATAGCGGTTTCGGCGTCATTTAATTTAGCAATGGCTCCCAATACTTTCTCGTCTTCTTTTCTACTCTCAATCCCTATCGCACCCTGACCGATCGCCGGTAAGCTCACATCAACCGGCAATCTTTGTCGAATTCTACTAGCAAACCCCAAACGCTCAAGACCAGCTGTAGCAAGAATAATTGCATCATAATCCCCCTCGTCGAGTTTTTTTAGTCGAGTGTTAACGTTACCCCTCAGACTCAAAATTTCTGCTGTAGGAAAATTTTCGTTGATTTGGCATTGGCGGCGTAAACTGGAAGTACCAATTTTCACATCGGAAGGCAACTCACCCAAATTTGAGAATCTATTTGATACAAAGGCGTCCCGTGGGTCGTGGCGTTCCAAAATTGCTACAAGGCCCAAGCCTGGAGGAAACTCCACAGGAACATCTTTCATCGAATGAACGGCAATATCAGCCAGACCATCTATCAAACCCTGCTCCAATTCTTTAACGAATAGGCCTTTACCACCTATTTTTGCCAAGGGTGAATCGAGAATTTTGTCACCTTGTGTAGACATTTTCACCAATTCAGTGGTGATCTCGGGATTGTTTTGTCGGATTAGTTTTGCGACATGATTAGCTTGCCACAGGGCAAGCGGGCTTTTTCGGGTCGCGATTCGGATAAGTCGTTGGGACACAGGAAAATACCTTTCGTTGAAAAACCTATTTTAGCAAACTGAAATGAAGTACTAAATCTCTTATTTCGTGGGATATGAGGCTCTTAGAATACCAAATTAACTTTAGGCTTAACCGCTTCGGACCAACCTTCAATTTGCTTTTCATAATACTTATATTGTTGATTGTGGTTTCATCAATGCATCGATTACTCATTTACAGGATCGCAAAAGGCGAATGGATGTACCTAGAAATATCCTATAATTAAAAAAAACCGATATTTGTTAAGATAACCTTGGCAATTACAGTAATTTTTGGAGACAATCGCCTGTTCTTCTTAGAATTGTACTTTTTGTGGCATCACGATAATGGAAAATAGTGTACATAACGACGACAGTATAGTGTCGATTCGCAATTTGACCTTCCGTCGAGAAGAACGAAAAATTTTCGATAACATTAACCTCGAAATCCCGCGGAACAAGATAACGGCTATTATGGGGCCAAGTGGTACGGGAAAAACAACCTTGCTGCGGCTTATCGGTGGACAGATAGAAGCTGATTCGGGAACTGTTTCCGTTGACGGTGATGTGGTACAGGATATGCGGCGTAGCCAACTATTCGCACTTAGAAAGCGGATGGGCATGCTGTTTCAAAGCGGTGCGTTACTGACCGATATCAATGTGTTTGACAATGTAGCATTTCCGATACGTGAGCACACCCAATTACCGGAATCCATGATTCGTACGCTGGTTTTAATGAAATTAGAAGCGGTTGGTCTGAGAGGTGCCCAGGACTTAATGCCCAACGAATTATCCGGAGGTATGGCACGAAGAGTTGCTTTGGCCCGTGCCATCGCCCTTGATCCGAAAATCATCATGTATGACGAACCCTTCACAGGCCAGGATCCGATTTCTTTAGGTGTACTTGTTAAATTGATCAAAAGTTTGAATGACGCGTTGCATTTAACTACTATTATCGTCAGCCATGACGTCGAAGAAACCTCTGCCATAGCCGATTATATTTTTGTTATTTCCAAGGGAAAAGTCGTTGGGCAAGGATCAACGGATGAAATCAATCGATCTGGATCTCGATGGGTACACCAATTTATGAATGGCTTACCCGATGGTCCGGTACCATTTCATTTTCCAGCTCCAGATTATGCCAGAGATTTATTCAATCGCAGATAGTGTTTTTTGGCTTAGACGTCACGAATAATCATGTTTGAAAATCTTCAGTATGTGGGTCGTACAACTCTACAGGTGTTTGAAAATCTGGGCCGTGGGTCGATCTTTCTAATTCGAATTCTGATCGGGCTGTGGGAACCAATTAAACGGCCATCTTTATTAATCCAACAGTTATATTCAGTTGGTGTTCTTAGCTTCCTACTGATTTTAGTATCCGGATTGTTCGTGGGCATGGTGCTTGGCTTACAAGGTTATTACATCCTTTCAGATTTTGGAGCTGAACAAACGTTGGGGGTTATGGTTGCCGCATCGTTGGTTCGAGAACTCGGCCCCGTTGTTTCGGCTCTATTGTTTGCAGGAAGGGCAGGTTCTTCCTTGACAGCGGAAATCGGACTCATGAAAGCAACAGAACAACTTTCGGGCATGGAAATGATGGCGGTCGATCCCATTGGACGAATCATCGCACCTCGTTTTCTGGCCGGATTTTTGTCCATGCCGTTACTAACGGCAATCTTTAGTATGATTGGTGTCCTGGGAGGATATTTTGTCGGTGTCGGCCTGCTCGGTATCGATGAGGGAGCATTTTGGTCTCAGATGCAGACGACCCTGGATTTTTGGGATGATATTGTCAATGGTGTAATAAAAAGCTTGGTTTTTGGGTTTGTCGTGACATGGATCGCAGTTTTTCAAGGTTACGACGCCATTCCGACTGCGGAAGGTGTAAGCAGGGCAACTACCCGGTCCGTAGTTTATTCCGCCTTTGCTATATTAGGATTGGATTTTGTTTTAACTGCCTTAATGTTCGGGGACGCTTAAATTATGCAGCAATCTAAAACCGTAGTAACGATGGTGGGGCTTTTTGTAACAGCCGGCTTAATAGCGTTATTCTTTCTCGCCATGCAGGTCAGTAACCTTAGTAGCTTTCAAGGTAATGGAAGCTATATTATCAAAGCGCGCTTTGATAACGTCGGGGGATTGAAGGTACGGTCGCCTGTATCCGTTGCTGGAGTCCGAGTTGGGCGAGTCAAGACCATAACCTTTGATAAAAAAGCCTACGTAGCAATCGTGGACATGTCGATTGAATCGCGGTACGACACTCTACCTACCGACACCAGCGCAAGTATTTTTACGTCAGGATTGCTCGGTGAACAATACATTGGTTTAGAACCTGGAGGAGACGAAGAATTTTTGGGCGAAGGGGACACTCTTGAATTGACCCAATCCGCATTAGTGTTGGAAGAAATGATTGGTAAATTCCTGTTCAAAAAAGCCGAAGGAAGTGCAAACAATTAACGAACCGAAACGCTGTATCCCATGCCCGATTTTACAATAGAAAAGACGGAACAAAATATATTCCTGATTTCCGGAGAACTTAGCTTCTCAACCGTATCAAAAGCTTTATCTGAATCGTCCCACCTATTTCATGGTGAATCAGCAATGATTGTAGACTTGATAAATGTCAATCATGTGGATAGCGCAGGAATCGCACTCTTAATCGAATGGCTTGGAATGGCGAAACATAAAACAAAAAAACTGGAGTACCGCCACATTCCCGAACAAATGCTTGCTATTGCCAGAATCAGTGGCTTAGAAAGCGTATTAGTCGGTATAAACATCGATTAAACTTAATTCACCTAAAACCCAAAGCTACTCACTCTTCCACTCCCCGATCTAATTTCGAAGCGCAATAACCTTTTTGCTAGAGCTTTAAACGTGCCCTCAAGCATAACGCTGCTGGCATGCAGCATCATGACTCTATAACAGAAAGTTTATCTTTCTTTTTACACCTCAAAAACTCCAAACAGTTTAATGATGCCATTATGGGGTAAAATACAGGGCATGCTACGAGTAGCATTACTATCAAACATAAAAATACCCAAATAATGGACAAATTGCTTATCCAGGGTGGACAACCCCTTTCCGGTGAATTGCGTATTTCCGGTGCTAAAAATGCAGCCTTACCTATACTGGCTGCGGCTCTAATTTCTGAAACTCCCGTTACCGTCGGTAATATCCCCCATTTACACGATATTACAACGACAATGGAACTGCTCGGTCGCATGGGTGTTCAGTTGGTGATTGATGAGAAAATGAACATAGAGGTCGATTCCAGCACAATCAAGAACTTTGAAGCACCTTACGAGTTGGTAAAAACTATGAGGGCGTCAATTTTAGTTTTGGGGCCACTGCTTGCACGATTTGGTCGAGCCGAAGTTTCCCTGCCGGGTGGTTGTGCAATTGGTACCCGCCCAGTCGATATGCACCTCGAAGGTTTGACTAAAATGGGTGCGGATTTGACGGTCGAAAATGGCTATATAAAGGCCAAAGCCAAGCGATTAAAAGGACGCCGCCTTGTTTTGGATCAAGTGACCGTAACGGGTACCGAAAATTTAATGATGGCCGCTTGTTTAGCGGATGGTCGGTCCATTA
Organism: uncultured Methylococcales bacterium; assembly: GCA_964653275.1. Lineage (GTDB taxonomy): Bacteria > Pseudomonadota > Gammaproteobacteria > Methylococcales. The sequence continues at coordinate 20,513 of CAZZET010000006.1, read as the reverse complement.
TCGAAAATGCTGCACGCGAGCCAGAAGTAGTGGATTTAGCAAATTTCCTGAACGCTATGGGTGCCAATGTAAGTGGTACAGGCACTGATGTGATAGAAATTGTAGGTGTCGAATCACTTTCCGCAAATGGCATGGTCTACAACATTTTGGCGGATCGAATAGAAACCGGAACCTTTTTGGTCGCAGCAGCCATGACAGGGGGTAGAGTTAAACTGAAGGATACTCGACCCGATACCCTCGATTCAGTTTTGGCAAAGCTACGGGCGGCCGGCTCCAAAATCACCGTTGGTGAAGATTGGATCGAACTCGACATGCAGGGTAAACGCCCGAAGGCTGTTTCCATTCGAACCGCACCCTATCCAGCTTTTCCAACGGATATGCAAGCCCAGTTGACTGCAATGAATTGTATCGCCGACGGTGTCGGCGTGATGACAGAAACGGTGTTCGAAAATCGGTTTATGCATGTCCAGGAAATGCAGCGTATGGGAGCCGATATCCGTTTAGAATCGAATACGGCTATTTGCACTGGTGTTTCTAAATTGACTGGAGCGCCAGTTATGGCAACGGACTTAAGAGCTTCCGCTAGTCTAGTCCTGGCAGGCCTTGTCGCGGAAGGTGAGACAGTTGTAGACCGAATCTACCATATAGATCGTGGTTATCAATGTATCGAAGAGAAACTAGCCCAACTCGGTGCAGATATTCGCCGAGTGGCAAATTAAGCCTTCCGTGGCAAACATAGCATCATCGCAAACTCAATTCATTAGCAACCCAGTTTAAATTGGGACAACCCTTTAGTAATAAGCTCCCCAAAAAAATGTCAGAACTTCAACTTACCCGTTTATCAACCTCCGACTCTGATTTCTATCAAAAACTCGAAGATATACTAACCTTTGACGAAAACGACGACACGGCGGTCCATCAACGAGTATTGGAAATTATAGCGGCGATACGGAAACATGGAGACCGGGCGCTTATAGACTACACCCAACAGTTCGACCAATATCGGGTCACCGCCGCCAGCCAATTAGAGCTTCCGAAATCGGTACTAAAAAACGCCTGGAATAATTTATCGAAAGAGTGGGCCAGTGCTTTGGAAGCTGCCCTAGACCGCATTAAAACTTACGCTGAACATCAAAAAATGGAATCATGGCAATATCGGGAAGCCGACGGTACGATGCTTGGCCAACAGATTAGCCCCCTAAAAAATGTCGGATTGTATGTCCCAGGAGGGAAGGCCGCGTATCCTTCGTCGGTATTAATGAACGCGGTTCCGGCCAAAGTTGCCGGAGTTACGGAAATGGTGATGGTGGTACCTACTCCAGGTGGAGATCAAAATGAGCTGGTTTTAGCCGCTGCCCACTTGGCCGAAATCGACAGGGTATTTACTGTCGGGGGAGCCCAAGCAGTGGCTGCACTCGCTTATGGCACAGAAACAATCCCCAAAGTCGAAAAAATTGTAGGTCCTGGAAACATTTACGTTGCAACCGCTAAAAAAATCGTGTTTGGTCAGGTAGGCATTGACATGATTGCCGGTCCTTCAGAAATTCTCGTAATTTGTGATGGGCAAACTGATGTGAATTGGATTTGCGCCGACCTATTTTCTCAGGCTGAGCATGATGAGAATGCCCAAGCCATCTTACTTTCACCCGACTTGGCCTTTTTGGACAAAGTCGCATCTAGAATGGCATCTATGTTGCCCAACATGGAAAGGGCCAGTGTCATTCGTGCCTCACTTGCATCGAGGGGTGCCTTGATTTTGGTAAAAGATTTGGATCAGGCAGTCAATGTGGCCAACCGAATAGCCCCAGAACACCTAGAGCTTTCGGTAGAAGATCCGGGTGTCTTGGTCAAAAAAATACGTAATGCTGGGGCAATTTTTATGGGGCGTTACACCGCCGAAGCCCTAGGTGATTACTGTGCTGGTCCTAATCATGTTTTACCCACTTCCGGTACGGCACGGTTTGCCTCACCGCTTGGGGTCTACGATTTCCAGACACGCTCGAGCCTCATTAATTGTTCGGAAGAAGCTGCCAGCAAATTGGGTAAAATAGCCTCAGTTTTGGCGCGAGGGGAAGGTCTGACCGCACATGCCCGTTCGGCGGAATATCGGATAAAGCCGTAAATCAGATTGGGGAATAGGTTATTAACGCGCTAATTTTAAATGGCTAAATATGCCCATAAAACAAAAGAAACCCAAGTCGCTTTTTCGCCAAGAGGTTATTGAATTAAGTGCGTACCACGTTGTTGATGCTTCAGGCTTTATAAAATTGGACGCAATGGAAAATCCATATTCGTGGCCACAGGATATTGTTGATAAATGGTTGAAACAACTGCGTCAATGTCAACCAAACCGATATCCGGACCCTTCCGCCTCAAAGTTGAAATCGGTTATCAGAAAGTGTAACTGTATACCGAATTCAGTTGAATTGTTACTTGGCAATGGATCGGATGAATTGATCCAGATTTTGCTCATGGCAATCGCTGGCAAAAACGCTACTGTCCTTGCCCCCGAGCCAACATTTGTCATGTACAAACAAATTGCTCAATCCCTTGGAATTAGATTTATTGGCGTCCCATTATTGGAAAGCAATTTCTCCTTGGATATGGACGCAATGAGGAAAGCGATTAAACACTATCAACCAGCTATCACATTTCTCGCTTATCCAAACAACCCCACTGGAAATCTTTTCTCTGAAACCGATATTCTGGAAATACTGGAAACTGCACCCGGGATCGTCGTCTTAGATGAAGCTTACGCACCGTTTGCTGGGAACACCTTTATAACTAAATTACACTTATTTGACCATTTACTCGTCATGCGGACCCTTTCTAAATTGGGTTTGGCTGGATTGCGATTAGGTTTTCTCACGGGCTCAAGGACGTGGGTAGAACAGCTGGATAAATTGCGATTACCCTATAATGTAAACATCCTCACCCAAGTCAGCGCGGAATTTGCCTTATCCAATTATTCAATATTCGAGGCACAAACCCAGACCATTTGTAACGACAGAAATTTGCTTTTCAAGCAACTGAACGCCATCAAGGATATAACTGTTTTTCCGAGCCACGCAAATTTCATATTATTCAGGCTCGATAAGGCCAATGCCAATCAAGTATTCGAAGCACTCAAACGTTTCGGTATTTTAGTTAAAAACATGAGTACAGCGGGTGGCGTTTTAGCAGATTGTCTAAGAGTAACCGTAGGAACGCCAGACCAAAATAGTCGCTTTTTACGTGCAATCCAAAAAGCGCTTCAAGAATAGAGATTAATTTTCGGTTAATCCTGGATTACCAATAAATCCAGATTAGTTTGAGACAATAGCTCATAAACCCTATTTTTGAAAAAGCAATCTGGGAAATTTTTACCCTTCATCAGCTTGACCAACTGATCGTTTTAACTCAGAATCAAACTATTCATGATGAATGTTCCCAGTACCTAGGAAATTTTCAAACTTCTTAGAGCACTTTAAATTTAGTTGGGGAGATAATAACAATGAGTGATCAAGGTATTGATGTCAGTAGGCGCCATTTCCTAACTGCATCGGCAACCGCAGTAGGAGCAGTGGGAACAGGGTTTGCCGCCGTGCCGTTTCTTTCCGCAATGTCACCCAGCGCAAAAGCTCGAGCAGCAGGCGCTCCAGTTGAGGTCGACATCAGCAAATTGGCTTCCGGCCAGCGTATAGTAGTAAAGTGGCGTGGAAAACCGGTGTGGATATTAAAACGTGGGGAAGCGGCATTACAGTCATTGGCAAACGACGAAGCCCAACTTCGCGATCCAGAATCTAATGAATCTAAACAACCAGAATCCAGCCACAATAGATACCGATCCATAAAACCGGAAATATTTGTAGCAATTGGGATTTGCACCCATTTAGGTTGTTCGCCGACATTTCGGCCAGACATTGCGCCTAAAGATTTAGGAAACGATTGGCAAGGGGGATTTTTCTGTCCCTGCCATGGCTCGAGTTTTGATTACGCTGGGCGGGTGTTCCAGGGCGTTCCGGCCCCAACAAATCTTGAGATACCACCGTATGTTTATCTGAGCGATACCCGGATTTTAGTTGGAAAAAATGAAGAGGGAGCTGCCTGATGGGTAAAAAAACCGATACCATACTCGATTGGGGTAATCAACGCTTTCCGGTAACGAAAGTTTGGGATGAGCATTTAGCGAAGTACTACGCGCCCAAAAACTTTAATTTCTGGTGGTACTTCGGATCGCTATCGATGCTGGTTTTAGTACTTCAAATTGTCACAGGAATTTGGCTCACCATGTACTACAAACCCGATGCGAAAATGGCCTTCGATTCGGTCGAATTTATCATGCGGGACGTAAACTGGGGATGGTTAATTCGATATCTACATTCAACTGGGGCATCGGCTTTCTTTATTGTAGTTTACCTGCATATGTTTCGAGGACTGATCTATGGGTCCTTCAAGAAACCGCGTGAATTAGTCTGGATTCTTGGTATGTTCATCTTTTTCTGCCTTATGGCGGAAGCCTTTATGGGCTATTTGCTGCCGTGGGGGCAAATGTCCTTTTGGGGCGCACAGGTTATAATTTCCCTGTTTAGTGCTATTCCATATTTTGGTGAAGATTTGACCTTATGGATAAGAGGTGACTACGTCATCGCTGATGCGACGTTAAATCGGTTTTTTGCCTTTCATGTCATTGCTGTACCATTGGCGATCGTGCTTTTGGTATTTTTGCATATCGTCGCATTACACCAAGTCGGATCAAATAATCCCGATGGCATCGACATCAAAAAATTGAAAGATCATTGGACCGAAGTGCCGCTTGATGGAATTCCTTTTCATCCCTTTTACAGCGTGAAAGATCTGGTGGGAGTGGCGGTCTTTATGATTGTATTTTCAATTATCCTATTCTATATGCCAGATATGGGGGGATACTTTTTGGAACATGCGAACTTTATCCCTGCAGACCCACTACAAACCCCAGAACATATTGCACCGGTTTGGTACTTTACACCCTACTATGCCATGCTCCGTGCGGTACCTGATAAGCTCGGCGGGGTCATTGTTATGGGTGCATCGATTTTTGTACTATTTATTCTGCCGTGGCTTGACCGTAGCAAGGTTAAGTCAATTCGCTACCGCGGAATTCTCACAAAGGGCGCAGTCACAACTTTCGTAATAAGCTTTTTAGTATTAGGTTATCTGGGAACACAACCGGCCACACCCATTGCAGTAACCTTTGCCCGGATTTTTACCTGCTTGTATTTCGCATTCTTCCTGCTGATGCCGGTTTATTCAAAATTGGATAAGACCAAACCTGTACCCGACCGACTAACAGAGTCTAGCCCAATGCGTGTCTGCCCAGCAATTCCTTGCAAGTTTGCCTCCGCTCTATGGCAAAAGTTTAGTACTCTGAGCGTTTACTCGAAATTAAAACTGATTGTTGATCAAGTGAAAGCAGTACTTTGTAAATTGGACGAGTTTTTATTCGAATGCTACAAAACAATTGCTAAGGTAGTCAAAAAGCAATGAAGACCATTACGGCTATTTTATTAGTGATCACCCCTCTGTGGGTCCAGGCCAGTGGCGTTGTACAATTGGATAGGGTTAAAGTAGATGTTTTTGATAAGGCGTCGCTCTATCGAGGGGCAAAAACCTACGTCCAATATTGTCTAGGTTGTCATTCTCTAAAACATATGCGTTATTCTCGCCTCGCAGCTGACCTGGAGGTCGATGACGAGCGAGTCAAGAAAGAGTTAATGTACGTCGGAGAAAAAATACATGACAGCATGCAGATTGCTATGCCACAAGATGCGGCAGCGAATTGGTTCGGGATCAAGACGCCTGATCTCTCCCTAATCGCTCGGTCCCGGGGTGCCGATTGGTTATATAGTTATCTCCGTGGATTTTATCTCGATGAAGCTCGCCCTTTCGGTGTCAACAACCGAGTATTTAAAGATGTCGCTATGCCGAATGCTTTGTGGGAATTGCAAGGGCATCGAAAAGCTATTTTTAAAACAGAAAATGGGCAGGAAGTCATCACTCGTCTAAAAATAGTAAAAAGGGGAAGTATGAATTCCAAGGACTTTGATGCAACAGTTACCGATTTAGTTAACTTTTTGGTATATGTTGGGGAGCCGAGCCAGTTGGTACGTTTAAAAATGGGAAAATGGGTTATCCTTTATCTCATTATTTTTTGGATAGTAGCTTACCGATTGAAAAAAGAATATTGGAAAGCGGTGCACTAAAGGCTTCCATATACTTATTGTACATATTTCCGTTTAGATTTAGATTCAGCTGGGTCTATTTGCGTAAACGGATGCAAGATGTGATGGGAGTACTTTAAAAACAATTTAATTGGAAAATCTACGAAACTAGATAGTCAGAAGAAGATATCTGCTGTCTCAAAGCTCTACACATATAAGTCATAAATTATTGAAATTTTTGGTCTTTTCCAATATTTCAGGAGAAAAAGGAATTTTCGTGTTAGAATCACTCACTTCGTGTAATGATAAGAGGTATTGAATTGTGGTGAATTTAACCAATAGGAAGTCGGCAATAACCCTTTATTCAACCGATTCATGCATCGAAAGCCATCCCACTCGTATCGTTTTACACGAAAAGGGAATTATGGCGGATATTCAATACGTCGATCCGTGTGATCCTCCCGAAGATCTTCTTGAACTAAGCCCCAACTGTTCTACACCCACCATGGTCGACCGTGATCTAGTGTTGTTTAAAACACATATCATCATGGAATATTTAGATGAGCGTTTCCCCCATCCACCGTTACATCCCATGGATCCAGTTTCGCGCGCACGAGCACGGATGATCGTACATCGTGTCGATCAGGACTGGTATAGTTTGGTTAAGGAGATTGAGGCATCGTCGGACAAAAAATCTTTAAAAGCAAAAAAACTACTACGGGAAAGACTTCTTTCGTCAACGTCATTGTTTGCGGCGAACCCGTATTTTATGAGTAATGAGTTTTCCCTTGTAGATTGTTTTGTGGCCCCACTGCTTTGGCGATTACCCTCCCTTGGGATCGATTTACCGAAACAAGCCGAGGGGATTAAATCTTATGCTTCAAGAATTTTCGATAGAGATTCGTTTCAGGCAAGTCTAAGCGAAATGGAAGCGGAGCTTGCCGATCCACCGAAACTGATGTCGGCTTAACATAGTTCCATGTCATCATTGAAACCGTATCTGATTCGCGCCATTTACGACTGGGTTGTTGATAACAATTTGACACCGTTTCTCTTAGTAGATGCTGAATGCGAAGACACCGTATTACCTAGGCAGTTCGTTCAAAACGGAAAGATCGTACTTAATGTTCGGACAGCAGCGGTCCAGGAACTGGATTTGGGCAACGAGCGAATCAACTTTAATGCTCGCTTTGGAGGGGTGTCTTATCAGGTCGAGTTTCCTGTCTCAGCGGTTTTAGCGATTTATGCAAAAGAAAACGGTAAAGGTATGATCTTTGACGAAAAAGACGCCGATACCGAACCTACCGAAAAACAAGAAACGCCTAAAGTAACACGCCCAAAACCTATTTTAAAAGTCGTTAAATAAACAAAATTAGTTCTTTTCTGGAGTATAGAGATTAGAAACGTTGCTATTACGCATGGCTTCATTCGTAACTGGTAGTATTTTTGCCACTCCGCGACGTTCAACCTGATCGATTCGAACGATTTCATGCATTGGGATGAAAGACCGCTTCACCCCTTCAAATTCATTCTTAAGTTTTTCTTCTGCCGGATCGACCACAATAGAAGTATTTTCACCGAAAACAAATTCCTCCGCAACAACAAAGCCATACAGGTCACCCTGGAAAACATGCTTTGCGTATATTTCGTAAACCTTATCTTGATTCAAGAATACGATTCTATAAATGTTTTTATCGTTCATAAGACAGTCGATGAAAAGTGGCTATCGCCGTAAGTTATAGGATAGCAGACAGCCAACAAAAATAGGAAATCAATCTGCCACAACGTAGCCAAATTGGCCACAAGACGGGTATGAGATGACATCAATCATCGATACGGCTGGTGTCTGTAATTTCTTCGTCTCCACTCGATACCAGCTGAGACTCATCCTCTGAACTAGGTTTTCTTACAAAAAATCGAGAGAATAGTAGACCCAATTCGAATAGAAACCAGATTGGAATAGCTAACAACGTTTGGGAAATCGCGTCAGGCGGTGTTAACAGCATGCCAAAAACAAACGCACCGACAATAATATAGGGGCGTAATTCCGACAATTTTCTGGGTGTTACCACTCCAACCCACACGAGAATAATTGTAAAGATGGGCACTTCGAAGGAAATCCCAAAAGCAAGAAAAAGAGTTAGAACAAAATCCAGATATTTTGAAATATCCGTCATCATAGCTACGCCGACGGGAGCACTGGCAGTTAAAAATCCGAAAACCAATGGAAAAACCACGAAATACGCAAACGCCATACCCGCATAAAATAGCAGCGTGCTGGAAACCAAAAGAGGAAAAACCAAACGCCGTTCATGGCGATACAGACCCGGAGCTACAAAAGCCCAAAACTGGGACATAATCAGCGGCATGGAAAGGACAATAGCCAGAACCAAAACCAGTTTAAAAGGGGTCAAAAATGGAGCAGCCACATCGATTGCTATCATCGAACTGCTTTCAGGTAAATGCTTCAACAAAGGCCCTGCCAGATAGGTGTAAATTTCGTTTGCGTAGGGTGTCAAAGCAAGAAATACGACTAAAACGCCAATCACAACGCGCAACAGGCGGTTGCGTAGTTCGATAAGGTGCGAAATCAGCGGTTGCTCAATTTCGACTTCATCGGTTGGCTCATTCTTTGCCATTGGGCTTTTGAGACATTGAGGAGGAGATATTTTGTGGCACAGCTTCCAGTGTTTTTTCCAAATTCTCCGGAATTTTTGACAAAGATTCTACAACCTCCGATGTCTCATTCATTACTTCACGAATTTCCGTTTCTGGAGATTGATCTTTTATCCTTTGTCTAAGCTCTTCCGCATATAGTTCAACTTTGATTTCATGTCTGACTGAAGAAACCATCCGCTGGCCCTTTCCTATCCAAAACCCAGCCAATCGGGCTACTCTGGGAAGACGCTCAGGCCCAATAACCAGCAAGGCTACCAACGCAACCAAACTAAGTTCCCAAAAACCGATGTCAAACATTACACTTTTTCACTATCTTTGGAAGTCACCTGTCCTTCTATAATAGTGTCTTCAGACTTTTCCTCGTCGGCATCTGCATCACCGTCTTTATCACTTCCGCCGTCCTTTAACGCGGTTTTAAAGCCTTTTATCGCCGAACCCATATCACCACCCAAGTTGCGAAGCCGTTTGGTTCCAAACAGAAGCAACACTATTACCAAAACAATTAATAATTGCCAAATACTAGGACCCATTGTTTTATCCTCAAATCTAATTCGATAATGAATGATGCGTCTGAAGCAACTATTGCTTTACTCCAGTTTTTTCACAAACGCACCTCGATTCCGTGGTCAGCCATTCGTCGCTTCGCTGTTTGAATACTGTATTCACCGAAATGGAAAATACTAGCCGCCAAAACTGCATCTGCTTTTCCTTCGACCACTCCAGCGACCAAATGATCTAGATTTCCAACACCACCCGAGGCTATTACCGGCACGGTAACCGCTTCACTGATCGCGCATGTCAGGGCCAAATCGAATCCTTCTCGGGTACCATCCCTATCCATACTAGTCAAAAGGATTTCTCCAGCACCATATGCAACCATCTTACGTGCCCACGCCACTGCATCCAACCCTGTAGGTTTCCGGCCCCCATGAGTATAAATTTCCCAACTTGGAGGCGATCCGTCATGATTACTACATTTAGCATCAATAGCCACAACTATACACTGGGATCCAAACCGTTCGGCAGCTTGTTGAACAAAATCCGGTTGAAAAACAGCGGCCGTATTTATGCCTACTTTATCTGCCCCAGCATTCAGCATTCTCCGAATATCCTCCAAGGTTCGAATTCCACCACCTACTGTCAACGGGATGAAAACCTCCCCCGCCACTTGTTCGACAACATGCACCATGGTTTCACGTTCATCGGAGCTTGCGGTGATATCTAAAAAGGTTAGTTCGTCAGCACCTTCTTGATCATAACGTCGAGCAATTTCAATAGGGTTACCAGCATCGCGGATATCAACAAATTTGACACCTTTGACTACCCGACCGTTATCAACGTCCAGACACGGGATAATACGCTTAGCTAGTCCCATAAAATTCTCTAAACTTTCTAGCGCTATTCAGAATTTTTCTGCCAACTTTACAGCCTCGGCGAAATCCAAGGTTCCTTCATAAATTGCACGTCCTGTAATTGCCCCTGTCACACCATCAGCAACTACTTCGCTTAACGCAAAAATATCGTCGAGATTTCGAATACCACCCGAAGCTACGACGGGAATATTAATAGATCTCGCTAATTTAGCGGTAGCATCCACATTGACGCCACCCAACATTCCATCCCGCGAAATATCAGTATAGACTATCGCAGCTACCCCATCAGTCTCAAACCGTTGGGCCATATCGCTTACATCGTGGTGTGAATATCTTGACCAACCATCTATTGCCACTTTACCATCCTTAGCATCTAGACCCACAATGATGTGCCCGGGAAATTCTGTCGTCACCTCACTAACAAACTTTGGTGTACTCACTGCTTTGGTCCCGATGATGACGTAGCTAACGCCTGCGTTCAAATATTCCTGAATGGTATCTTTTTCACGGATCCCTCCGCCAACTTGAACAGGAACATCGGGGAACGATTCCGTAATCTTATGGATAATCTCGGCATTTTTCGGGCGACCAGCAAAAGCACCATCCAAATCAACAAGATGAAGTCTCTTTGCTCCCGCTTCCACCCATTTTCCGGCTACCGCCACGGGATCCGTTGAAAAAATCGTTGTATCCTCCATACGGCCTTGACGTAAACGCACACACCTCCCTTCCTTCAAGTCGATCGCAGGGATTAATAACACGGATTTCCCTCTATCATTTTGCCCTTTTTGATTCCTCCTAGTCCCATACCTCCATCCCAATCTAGAAAATTGCTTAGAAAGCGTAAACCTACCTGTTGGCTCTTTTCCGGATGAAATTGAACCGCAAAAATATTACCGCGACCAATTGCACAAGCAAATGGGTCTGGATAGTCAGTCGTTGCCATGACATGGTTGATTTCTTTCAATTCTGCAAAATAACTGTGTACAAAGTAGAAACGACTGTACTGGGGAATATCCTTCCACAAAGGATGGGGTTCTCTTTGATATACTTGGTTCCAACCCATATGTGGAATTTTTAACGAGACACCGTCCACACCAACTAAAGATTCCGGAAAATGAACCACCTCACCGGGGAAAATACCCATGCACTGCGTCTGACCGCTTTCATCACTGCTTTCTAACAATGCTTGCAAGCCTAAACAAATACCAAGCAGTGGTTTCGTTTTTGCCACGTCAGTCAATACGCCAATTAACTGATATCGGTGTAATGCCGCCATGCAATCGCGAATTGCCCCAACTCCGGGAAATACAACCCGGCTTGCGCTACAAATCTTCTCTGGATCCGAAGTCACCAATATTTTTGTATCAGAAGATACATGTTGCAATGCTTTGGCAATGGAGTGGAGATTCCCCATTCCATAATCGATCACAGCAACAGTAGACATGTTTAAAGGCTACCTTTAGTGGAAGGGATAATCCCTTGCATACGAGAGTCGAGTGATACTGCCATGCGTACCGCCCGACCAAAGGCTTTGAATATAGTTTCAGCGACATGATGGGCGTTTCGGCCCTTTAGATTATCGATATGCAACGTAGCGTTCGCATGATTGACAAAACCCTGGAAAAATTCGACGAATAAATCCACATCGAAATCACCCACCTTAGCTCGTGGAAAATCGACATCATAATGAAGTCCTGGGCGGCCAGAAAAATCCACAACAACCCTCGATAATGCCTCATCCAAGGGAACGTATGAGAAACCATATCGCTGAATGCCTTGCTTATCTCCAATCGCTTTGGCAAATGCCTGCCCCAGACTGATTCCTACATCTTCCACAGTGTGGTGTGCATCGATATTGAGGTCACCTTTGGCCAATATCGTTAAATTAAGCAGACCATGTCGAACAACTTGATCCAGCATGTGATCCAGGAACGGGATACCCGTTTCCACTTTTGAGACACCTTTTCCATCAAGATTCAGGTCAACTTGTATCCGTGTCTCTAGGGTATTACGTTCGACCTTCGAACATCTTTCCATCATAAATGTAGAGTTGTTAAAGCTTAAAATCCAAATCGGAAATGTTGAATCAAAAAGGACACTATATGATACCGATGAATGAAAGGTAAAAACAGATTTGGCAACGTTAACTAGCCATTAACCGCATTGCTCTTTTCCGTTCATGTTCCTTCAACAATTTCTTGCGCACACGAATCGATGTAGGCGTGACTTCAACCAGTTCATCGTCATCGATAAACTCCAAGGACTGTTCGAGAGTCATCTTGATCGGCGACGTTAACAGCAAATTTTCATCAGTTCCAGCTGCCCTGATATTTGTCAGTTGTTTAGCTTTGGTTGGATTCACCAGTAAATCGTTTGATCGCGAATGGATACCTACTACCATCCCTTCATAAACATCTTGGCCATGGTCAACAAACATACGTCCACGATTCTGAAGATTAAATAGCGCAAAAGCCAAAGCTTTGCCTTTACAATTAGAAATCAATACACCATTGATACGACTACCAATTTCACTTTGTATACGGGGCCCATAGTGATCGAAAACATGGTAAAGCAAACCACTTCCGGATGTGGTGGTTAAAAATTCCGTTTGGAATCCAATCAAACCCCTCGAAGGCATAATATATTCCAAACGTACTCGCCCCCTTCCGTCGGGATCTATATTTCGCAAATCGCCCTTGCGCTCACCTAACTTTTCCATCACCGCCCCTTGATGCACCTGCTCGACATCAAGAGTGACCTGTTCGTAAGGCTCACAAACCACACCGTCAACTTCCTTTAAAATCACCTCAGGCCGTGATACACCGAATTCGTAGCCTTCCCGTCGCATCGTTTCGATCAATATCGACAAATGTAGTTCCCCACGACCTGATACTTTGAATTTATCTGGGTCATCGGTTTCTTCAACACGAAGGGCAACATTATATTGCAGTTCACGGAAAAGTCGCTCCCGGATCTGGCGGGAAGTTAAATACTTACCCTCGTTACCTGCGAAAGGTGAATTATTGACCTGAAAGGTCATATTCATAGTTGGTTCGTCGACAGCCAATGGAGGCAATACCTCAATCTTCTCGGGGTCACACAAAGTATCCGATATTCCAAGTTCGTCAATACCATTAAATGCTATGATATTTCCCGCGTGAGCTTCAGGGATTTCGATTCTCTCCAATCCCAAAAACCCAAAAATTTGCAGCATCCGAACACTCCGTTGTTCTCCTTTGCTATCCGTTAAAACTAGAGAAGTGTTCCTTTTGACCGTTCCACGTTGAATTCGGCCTATACCTATCAGACCGACATAAGAACTATAATCGAGACTACTAACCTGCATTTGAAAAGACCCACTGGTGCTTACTTTGGGCGGTTTTACATGGTCGACAATAGTTTCGAATAACGGGTTCATGTCGCCGCTCGTCACTTTGGAATGAAGTCCCGCATATCCCTGCAAGGCAGAGGCGTACACCACCGGAAAATCAAGTTGTTCGTCAGTGGCCCCAAGCCGATCAAAAAGATCAAATGTTTGATCCAACACCCAATCCGGGCGCGATCCGTCGCGATCAATTTTGTTAATGACAACAATTGGATTGAGTTTCAACGCAAAAGCTTTTTGAGTGACAAACCGGGTTTGTGGCATTGGACCATCCACAGCGTCTACCAACAACAAAACCGAATCAACCATCGACAGGACCCGTTCCACTTCACCGCCAAAATCAGCATGCCCCGGAGTATCAACGATATTAATACGAAAGTCGTTCCATTCTATGGCGGTATTTTTCGCCAATATAGTAATGCCTCGTTCTTTTTCCAAATCGTTAGAATCCATAACTCGTTCAGCGACTTTCTCATGGGCACCGAAAGTGCCCGACTGCTGCAACAATTTGTCCACCAAGGTTGTTTTACCATGGTCGACGTGCGCTACTATGGCTATATTACGGATTCGATCGATCACTAATGAAACTCCACTTAAAATAACATTAAAAGAAAGTAACTACTCAAGTTACGTCTATTTTGTCTCAGAACGAGGAGAAACGGGCCGTTTTTCCGTAGAAATGAAACTAAAATTCATGCATCCAGACGTTTTCGTCGCCAATTTTGGACAAAAGAGGGCTAGATAGATAGTTATGAAAAATATAGACTGCTTTGGTACGAGCGAAGTGAAATCTCGCCCTCAAAATAGAGTTGTCTAGCTTTGCTCCCAGGGTAGTCCATCAAAACGCCAACCGCTTAGCGTACCACGGTGTTTGTGGTTGTCCAAAGACCCCTCAAATCCTTCTTCAATATTGGCCAAATCGGTAAACCCTGCTGTTTCCAAAGCTTTTGCGGCAGCCATTGAGCGCTGTCCACTTCGGCAAAGCAACAGTATCGGTGTTGTCTTTTCCCCGAAGGAATTGCTAACTTGATTAACAAATTGCTGATTAACTTTCCAGTCAGGAGCTTCCTGCCAAGGAATGTGGACACTACCAATCGGATGCCCGATATGGGTATATTCAACCCGTGAACGAACATCAATCAAAACTGCTCCGGGGTTGTCTGTCAACAATTTCCAGGCTTGTTTGGGCTTAAGTTGTTTAATCATCAAATTTACGTGTCGTTAGTTATCGATTAACGAAGGTTCTTGGACTTCAATTGGGGACAGAAGTTTGGTTCCGGAAACAGAAATCAAGACCGACGTTGCCCAATCAAGAATACTTCATTCCTCAATCCAACCGTGATATCACCAACCCTCCCTTCCTCTCTGTATACCAGCAATCTTAGTGGCTTGAACAAACTAAGCAACTCATTTTCAGCCAATAAATAGTTCGGGTTGTTTGGCCCAGTATCAGAAACTTTTTCCTGGGTAAATCCCTGGAAAAACAACACCCCTCCCGGCTTAAGACTGGTCATCATGGCAGAAACCATGGTCCTTTCCAAAAAACGGCTAACCACCATAACATCAAACCGCTCTTCTTCCCAAACAAAAGCCTGAATATCCTGAATCTCACATTGAATATTTAGATTGCGTTGAACCGCGAATTCCTGCAATTTTTTAATTGCTACAGAGGAGATATCAAATGCCAGCGTATTCAAACCGCGCTCAGCCAAAAACAAAGCGTTACCCCCCATTCCACACGCAACATCCAATACAGTCCCACGTACCGGCAATAAGTGCGCGAAGTCTTTAAGATTTGCATTGGGTTCAGGCATCCCCGTAGTGGATCGACTATATATTTGATCCCATTTGGAAACTGCTCCCTCGGTCATAGATAGAGCACTATTTTTTTTCCTTAAACTTGATCCCAAGAGAGTGCAATTTCCTATACAGATGGGTGCGCTCCATCCCTATAGCGGCTGATAGTTTAGTAACACTGCCCCCGCTTTCTTCCAAATGATACTGCAAATAGGACTTCTCAAAATGTTCCCTTGCGTCTTTTAAAGGTAAATTATAAATATCGGGATGTTCAATATTAGCTTGCTCGATGTTTGAACCCAAAGCGGATTTGACTTCCTCTATTTCTATCTCGTGGCCACTCCCTAGAATCAGCAATCTTTGAACAAGGTTTTTAAGTTCGCGGATATTGCCACGCCAAAAATAATTCCGCAACAAATTTTGCACTGCAACAGAAAATTTTCTAAAAGGTAGTTTTTCCTTTGCCACGAAGTAGTCGAGATAATAATTTAGAAGCTCTGGTACGTCCTCGTTATGTTCTCTGAGCGGAGGAATTTTAAGCGATACTTCGTTTAGCAAATAATAAAGATCTTGACGAAACCTACCCGCACTAAGCTCTTCATCTAATTCTCGACGTGTGGAACTAATCACCCTAACGTCCACTAGGACCTGCTCGTTGCCGCCTACCCGCAGAAAAGATCCAGATTCTAATGCACTCAACAGCCTACGTTGTGTTTCCGGATCCATATCGGCAATCTCATCCAAAAACAATGTTCCTCCGTGAGCTTGTTCCAATAGGCCCCGATAAATTTTATCTCCCTGCTCCTTACCGAAAAACTCAACCGCGGAATATTCTGGCGCGATAGTACCAACACCCACATCGATAAATAGTCGATCATGACGCGCACTATGGGCATGAAGGTAACGAGCAAGAGTCTCTTTCCCACAACCCGGTTCGCCCACCAACAAGACTCGGGTATCGTGCTGCGCCAACCGGTTTACCTGGTCCTTAAGTTGTGCAATGGCAGCGCTTTTTCCAATCGGTTCAAAAACAACAGGTGTCCGGTTTCTAAGACCCTTGTTTTCACGTTCCAATCGATCTTTTTCCAAAGCACGCTGTACAATCAACAACAGTTTCGCCAACGACAAGGGTTTTTCCAAAAAATCGTATGCGCCCAAGCGAGTAGCTTCTACCGCCGTTTCAACCGTACCGTGCCCAGACATCATGATAACCGGACACATAGTTTGACTGTTTCCCTGCCATTCTTTCAATAACGTAATCCCATCAGTATCCGGCATCCAGATATCGAGCAAAATCAAATCCGGATTACATTCCTGAGCATATTTCCGGGCTGTCGCCGCATTTTCAGCAGTGTCTACTTTGTAGCCTTCATCCTCAAGAATTTCCTGAACCAAGTCTCGAATATTTGGCTCATCATCCACGACCAATACAGAGGGTTTGATCACACTACTTCGCCCCCGATGTCTTGAAGTCAGTACTTGGAACCAATCTCGAACTTTGCTTTGCTACCGGCAAACGAATGACAAAACCACACCCATTGCGATAATCAGGATCCACCCAAATGAGTCCGCCGTGTTCTTCGATAATTTTCTTAACAATCGCCAACCCTAAACCCGTACCTTTGGCTTTGTCCGTAACATAGGGCTCAAATATTTTATCGACTTGCTGGCGGTCAATTCCAATACCATTATCTCTGACCAGTATTTCTACGTAATTACCACCACCGGCCACAATACTTTGAGATTGGATCATAATGTTGCCTTCAACATCATCAACAATTGCCTCTTGCGCATTCTTGATCAGATTGTGGAAAACTTGCCGCAATCGAACTGGATCCGCTTCCACGCCGGGTAATTCTTCCTCCAGTTGCAACTCAAATCGAATTCCTCGATGTGATTGGTAAAGGGCTAAAACCTCACCGAGCATATCATTGACGTTAAGCAATTCTTTTTGGATCCTAGGGGAACGCGCAAAATCCGAAAAAGCATTGACCATCGTCTTCAAAGCTTCGACTTGCTGAACGATAGTTCGTGTTGCACGATCCAACATTTGCGCTTCGGATAGCCCCAGCTTTCCCTGAAGCTTATGTTTAAGCCGTTCTGCAGAGAGTTGAATCGGCGTTAATGGATTCTTGATCTCATGAGCAAGCCGCCTAGCAACTTCGCTCCACGCCGCATTTGTCTGAGCTTGCAAGAGATCGGTCACATCATCAAATACCATCACGGCACCTACCCGTGTACCCACTGTCGAAAACAAAGGTGTTCCCCGACAAAGTAATTTTTGCCCACCCTTTGGCCCTAAAAAAGAAACGCTCTCTTCCCACATTGATTGTGCCCGAATTAAATTACGGCTTAGTATATCAACTAGAGCATTTAAATAGGGGTAGTGCACTGCAAGTGCCACCAAAGGTTCTCCAGAGTAATTTTTAATATTGGCATTTAAAATCTTTTCAGCCGCTTGATTAGCCGTCCTGAGACACATGTCAGCATCAAAACTCAAGACCCCGGATGTCAATTTTCCGAGTAGAGTTTCCAGATACGCCCTTTGATTCTCAGCTTCAAACTGGGATTGCGACGCTTGAGTTCGGGCCCGGGAAATACAATCGGTCATATCATTGAACGATTCCACCAAAAACCCTAATTCATCTCTACTGGAAACTTTAAGCCGTTGCTCATAATTTCCCGTAGCCACCAATTGGGTAGCTTGAACTAACTCCCTTACCGGCGCAACGATCCTGCGAATGCTGATAAATGCCATCCATACTGCTGCGAGTAAGCTCAACAACAACACCAATGATAATGTCAGCGAAAAACTCATTTTCAACGAGTTCCTGAGGTAACTCATTTCCTTATAATGAGCATACGCAGATTCCACAGCCTCAGCCAATTGTCGTATCTTGACCGGAAAGGGGTATAGTGCTTGCAAATGTCGACCGTCCGACACTACAGGCTCAATCACTCGTATACGAATTCCTTCTTCGTTATCCAAGTCGAATCCCACATAGGATTTACCCTGCCGAATTTGTAACAAAATACTATTATCCGGCAAGTTCGGCACAATTACGCCCGTATCAACACTGCTCGACGCAATAATCCGGCCTTGCTTTGATATTACAGTCAATTCCGACGCCATCGAGATGTCTAATAGCTCACCCAGTTCTATGGCTACCATAGAATCGGGAATATTTTCTAACTCGTCAGCCATCAACTGGGTTTGCTTTGCCAAGCCTTGCATTCGCTGATCAAGTGAAGCTCGACTTAGTTTCAAAGCATCTTCCATCGCACTATCAATTTTTACATCAAACCAACTATCAATATTGTGGTGGAGAAACTGCATCGAATAAAAGAAAACGACAACCACAGGCGTTAAGGTCAAAAAAACAAAGAGAAAAACCATACGCAGTGTCAAGCGAGAACCGGCTTTACGTTTTCTAAGTTGGCGAATCAATGAGTGGACATTCGCGCCTACCAGCACCAACATCAGCAATATTCCAAGGACGTTTGCCAACAGTAACGACGAATACATTCCCCCCAATCCTGCCGAATCCTGGGTAGCGGAACTCATCATGTGCAAAGAAATCAGGGTTAACCCAAATACGATCAATACCGATAATCTGACCGGTAGCCTTAGTTTTCCAGCAGCCATAGGTAACAAGAACTGTCGAGAGAGCCGCCAGACAAAAAGTAACCGCTGGTTCGAAGAACTAACCTATATTTCTCACACGGTTTCGTTATAAGGGGACGCAAGGGCAGACTGATACAAGACGCTCGAATAAATCGTTCGACGTTGAATTCGGGTCGATACTGACGTTTCTTTTCAAGGGTATCAGCATTCTTTACGGGAACGCCTCTAATTGCTCCCAATATTCCGGTGGCGGATTCTAAAGTAGCAAAATTGCAATGCACCCGGTGCCCTCGTTAATCACTTGAAAAAGTTTTACCAAGCCATAATACCGTATTTTGAATAAAACTTTATATTTGAGGTGGGTTGATTGTAGAAATTTATCTTTCTCACAATACTATCGAATGTACTATTGCGGACAATGAAAAAAAGGTCTGGCTCTGGTTCAAAATGAACCAGAGCCAGACCTGATGACTTACCCCTCGCTTATTCGACTAAATCACCTCCAAACTTTGGATGTGGAGAGAAAATATCATTGTCGTGAAATAGATCATCAAATTGGTAGAATACCTGCCCGGATGCACGCAGACCTTCAATGTTAGCAGTCAGAGAGTTCTGTGCAAATATTGGTGTGCCATGAGCATAGGTAAGATCTACCCAGTAGCCTTTGGATTCATCATTTTCATCAATAAATAAGGTGCCATTCTCCGGGCTGAGATAGAGAAACGGTTTCCAAGCCGGAGTAGGTGGAATAATATCACCACCCGCAGTTGCATTTGGATTGCGCAGAAATGGCGGGAACCGTAACTCAGTTTTAGGTATTGCCGGATTAGCCGGAGCCGGATAATTGAAAGCCCCGTTTGGATTGAAGGCACTGAGATCGCGGGCGCAAAATGTTGGCGTTCCATCGGGATTAAATGGAAAATCATCGTGAGAACACATTTTGCCGATACCCGTGCCTTCGGTGGTTTGACCCAACACCAGACCGGGTAAGCCATCCTCGTCTTTCAGTGGATTCGCAGCAGGTGCTTCCTCAGAAGCGATAACAAACAGCGGTGGGTTAAAACGGAAGTCGCCACCGCGCGCTTCTGCCGACCATTGGTAACCGGTATGTGTATAGCCCTTACCGTCGGTAAAAGGCTTTAACAATACCTGGTCTTCTGGACGAGGAAATGTATCTTCCTGTTGAATTACGTCA
The DNA here is from genome assembly GCA_964653275.1 of uncultured Methylococcales bacterium. Lineage (GTDB taxonomy): Bacteria > Pseudomonadota > Gammaproteobacteria > Methylococcales. The sequence goes on along the minus strand of CAZZET010000006.1, from coordinate 277 downwards.
AAGTGAGGGTGGAATCCCCAACCGGCACGCCATTGAGATTCCGCGACTTTCGGAATACCATAGGTGCCTTTGAAATTCATGATTTCAAAGCTATGGCTGCCAGCGCCGCAACAATCACTGATATCATCGTGTAGGCGCGGACCGAAATCCACATTCCGGAAGTAATGGGTGTGATTATCGAGATTAATCAATTTCACTTGAAAACGATCACCTTGATCCCAACCATCGATCGAAGATCCATCAGGACCTTCACCATACATCTCGTTGTTCATATATA
>CAZZET010000005.1:41279-83111 GCA_964653275.1 uncultured Methylococcales bacterium | reverse complement strand
ACAGCACCCGAAACGATGTCCCAATATATATTAGGATCTTTTGTTCCCCCGATCAGAAGAATCGGTACATGTAATTTTTTGAGATCAATCAGTTGGTGATCCATACCGACCATTAGATCCTTTCTTCCACCATTCGGACTTGTTTCGCCATCATATTTCCACGCATTCGATAAGAACATCGCAGCAACGGCAATTTCGGCTATCTCGGTATTTATTTTCCCATCACTGGTCTTTTGAAAGTCTCCAGCGGCATGTCTCCAGGAGTTTTTGTGCCATGGCTTAGAAGGCGGAGCCCCATCAAAACCACGAAACAAAGGAGCGTATAATATCAATGCTTCAATCCACTCTGGATGCTCAGCTACAGCAAGCGATGTAGTTACCGTCCCCCAACTCCAGCCGAGCAAATCGATTTTGTCATCAGTTCCCTGCTTCCGAATATATTCTATTGCCGCCAAGATATCGTTGCTTGCATATTCGGAATCAACAAGAAAACCATTGGAAACGGCCCCAGATCGGCCATAACCGGCAATGTCAAGCTGCCAAACTGAGAACCCGTTTTGAACCAGGAAATCAGTAATACTATAATCGAAATAATCCACATCAAACTCATGTGACGAGTAGGTAAGACCATGAATTAGGAGGATGTCTTCATACACCGCAACGAAATCTGGATCATAGTGCTGCTCTAAAAAAAGAGCGATACCATTCCTTGAAAAATCATGGACTTTAGATATAGGTTCTGCGTTTAAACGCATTGAATTAACGAAAACAAAAAATATGAAGAAAAGCAGGATTTTTTGTAGTCTTCTCATTTCTCAAGCGTCTCGGATATCTTTAAATTAGTAATCGATTATTTTAAAAAGTGAGCGTAATGGAGCAGATTCAGTACATTTGAACCAAGATTAATTTATTGTCCCCTTAACGCGGCAAACGCTGATTTTGCTTCTTCCACAAAGGTTTTCACCTTATACCGGTCTTTACGCCCAGAAGCTGCCTCGACACCTGAATGAACATCGACACCGGCCGGGCTTACTTCGAGAATTGCATCCCGCACGTTCTCCGGATTCAATCCACCGGCAAGTATGACCGGGCGTGCCGATACTTCCACCAATCGACGGCTAATACCCCAATCATGTAATTTGCCTGTTGCGCCACAAGCACCCGTTTTGGAATCCATAGTATCCATGATAAATGCATCAACTACTGAGCTCAACACCCGCACCATATCAGTTAGGACATCGTCTGCATGCTGTCCCACAACGAGACTTTTAATAATGATTAACTCTGGTCGCATCTTCTTCAACCGACTAATTTGATCGAACGAGATATCGCCGTGCAGTTGCACAATATCCGCACCCAGGAAGGACATGAATTCAGCTATACTCCTGGCATCATTCTGATAAGTAATGACTATAGCCCTGTGGGGTAATACCAACGACCGAATGATTTTCGAGGCTTCTAATTCGGTTAGGTCTTCTGTATTCACGGGAAGCCTCAGTGGAAATCCAAGAAAATCAACGCCGCAGTCCATAAGCAGCTTCAATTCTGCACGGTCAATCACTCCTGCAACCTGAATAAATTCGTTAAAAGGTGATATGGATTCCATAGAGATAAGGTTGCTGAGCCAGCGATAAAATAGCAATTTATCTGAAACAGTAGTGTATATTAGCTTTGATCAATATCAGAAATTGGAATTTTTTTTAACTGAAAAATAGTACTCAAAAAAAACTCCACCCAAAAAATATAGACAGACTTGCGATGATCCCGGGTATGCCTTCATATACCCGGGCATTTAGACCATAAAATCGCCAAAGAATAACCGCGGCAAAACCGGTTACCATCATCGCAATAGCGGCCACTTCACTTGGTTTTTTGCCTAATGCCGGCACAATGACATTAGACTCAGTAGTACTCGCTAGTTCTGACCAAGCCAATATCACCAAGGTAAATACACTTGCGGAGGTAAATAGGGCTAAAAAAAACAAAAGTTATTATTTCCATCCTGGAATGGTGCGTGTATAGGCGAAAAAAATCCAATTTCCTTTGTCGTCATACCCATGGTGGGTCAACTCACGAAAAATATTTCGTATCATTATCTGAATCTTTACCCACCAGACTTCCTTCCAACATTTTGGATCTAAAAATATGTGATATTTGCAGTTATATTTCCAATAACTTAAGCTTTCACTAGAGATGTAATTATCTCCTTTTTTAGGTCCGCCAGGTCCTCAAGGAGAACTTTACATATCATTGATCCCTAACCCAAAAGCCAAGTCCGTATTGTCTTATGGGCCTTAATAACTTATCTGTTAACACGATCATAAAAACACTATCTAAAATATCGCTTCAAAGGCTCTCCAACCCAAAACTATTATTTACTGGCTGAAAGCCATATGCCCAATTGAGCCAACCACAATTTAATTACAAATCTGATAATCCCTTTAGACACAGGCCAAAGTGATTCGATACATTTCCATTTGTTTACTCTTGATATCTTCTTCACTAGCAGAAGCCGATGAGGGAAGCCTCTTCGACCTAATCCATGCAAGATTGAACCTTATGGACGAGGTAGCTGCATACAAATGGCTCCACAAATTGCCAATTGAGGATCTACAGAGAGAAACCATTGTCGTGAGTAATGCAATCCATCAAGGTCTAAGGACCGGTATTCAGGTTAAGTCCAGTCGACAATTTTTTAGACAGCAGATCCATGCTGCAAAAGAAATACAACATTATTGGTTTGACTACTGGAAAGGTAATCCCACTCCAAAAAAAGCGCCTGACCTTAATGGAGTACTGCGCCCCGCACTTATACGACTCAGTAACGACATCACAAACAAGCTTTCCACCCTCAAACATTCACGTTTTAACGAATCGAACCGGAGTCAATTTCTAGAGGATCTATCCGTTAAGGGTTTAAGTGAACACAGTAAGCAAAACCTATACGACTCACTGATCGCTATAAAATTCTATGACAACCGTTTAAAACAAGTGTTGGATTCAAATAAATTACGCGTGGGTACGACCGGTGACTACGCGCCATTTTCTTATCGGGAATCATCGGAATTAGGCTACGTGGGCATCGATATCGACCTAGCTGAAGACCTCGCCCAAGCTTTAGGTGTTGAAATACAAATAATCAGGACTACTTGGCCGACCCTACTCCAAGATTTGGAAAATGGAAAATATGACGTTGGTATGAGTGGAATCTCAAGAACTCTTGCCCGGCAAAGCGTGGGCTACTTTAGCAACGTTTACCATCGTGGCGGCAAAACCCCGGTCACTCTTTGTGCCAACACGGACAGGTTTGACAGCCTCAGTAAAATAGATCAACCATCTACACGGATTATTGTTAACCCTGGCGGTACCAACGAACGATTTGTTGATGTAACTTTCCAACAAGCCCAAAAAATCTTGCATCAGGATAATCGAACTATTTTTGATCAGATTATAAGTGGAAAAGCAGATCTGATGATTACCGATTCAATAGAGGTCAAACTACAAACTACAAGACATTCTAGGCTTTGCCCGGCAATGCCTGGTAAAACCCTTACCCATCTAGAAAAAGGATTCCTAATGCCGCAGGACGAAAAGCTGAAAGAATATGTCAACCTATGGCTCTCGATGAGAAAAGCAGATGGGACCTTCGATTCAATATTTGAAAAGCATGTTTATTAGGTTCTTCGACTATCTAAATTTAACATGAAATTTTAACCCATGGCCCAAAGTCCTGAAAAATAGGCATTTAGCTTCCTTGACCTATTTTGGACAATTCATTCTAAATCCTCCATTTCATTGATGTGCATATCAATAGATACAATGGGTGCTAATACGGAATTATTTATCTCCAATGCTTGAAAGTATTAAATTATTTACCCACCCACGGATATTGACTATGCTTTTCTTGGGATTTTCAGCGGGCATCCCGATTTTACTAATTTTTTCTACGTTGGGGTTATGGCTCAACGAAGCAGGATTAACAAAATCCACCATTACTCACTTCTCCTGGGCGGCCCTGGGTTATTCATTCAAGTTTGTTTGGGCGCCTTTGGTTGACCGGCTGCCAATTCCACTTCTAACGCAAGCACTAGGCCGGAGACGATCTTGGATGCTGGTTTCACAGTTCGCTATTATAGCGGCAATTGTATTAATGGCATCCACTGACCCTCGGGTCGACATTGATAGCCTATCAATGCTCGCCTATAGTGCGGTACTTTTAGGTTTTTCGTCGGCCACTCAAGACATCGTCATTGACGCCTATCGAATTGAATCTGCTAAACCTAAACTGCAATCGATGCTCTCTGCAACTTATATTGCGGGTTATCGCATTGGCATGTTGGTTGCCGGTGCTGGTGGTTTACTGTTAGCTAGCGAATTTGGTTCTTCCAAGCAATTTTACAGTTATCACGCTTGGTCATGGACCTATTACATTATGGCAGGCGTTATGCTGGTAGGTGTAACGACCACTTTAATTATTAATGAACCCGAAAACCGAAGAACCCATGAAACAAACTACACAACTGCCCAATATGCTCGGTTTTTTATATTATTCGCAACCATAGTCAGCACATTTATTTCATTTTTTCTTTTTACAGCTAGCTTAACTAAAACATTCGAGCAATCACTAACGGCAGTTTTTGCCAATCATAATTTAGCCACGCTTTTGGTCGGAAGCGGCAGATTATTACTTGCGTTATTCAGTGCTTATATCGTTGCCACGATTTTGGTGAAATTGAAAATTGTCAACTCTGTTATGGTTAACAATACCTATATTGAACCGGTTCGTGAATTCTTTAATCGTTATGGAACTTCAGTTTCAATACTGTTTCTCGCAGTTATTGGTCTGTATCGCATCAGTGACATAGTTCTTGGTGTTGTTTCTAATATTTTTTATCAAGACATCGGGTTCACCAAGCTAGAAATAGCCACCGTCGCTAAAACTTTTGGCTTATTTATGACCATTGCCGGTGGGTTTTTAGGCGGCATTTTAGCGACAAGGATCGGTGTATTCAAAATCTTTTTTTGGGGAGCTTTATTATCTACCCTCACAAACTTGCTATTCATTATTCTGGCAAATGCGGGGCATGATATCACTTGGCTCTATGTTACGATTTCCATGGACAACCTATCTGCTGGGCTTGCAGGTGCCGCGTTCATCGCCTTTTTATCAAGCCTAACCAGCATTCAATTTACGGCAGTTCAATATGCCATCTTCTCATCACTGATGACCTTGTTACCAAAGATATTTGGCGGCTATTCTGGGGCGTTAGTCGAACATTTGGGTTATAGCGATTTTTTTCTGCTAACTACCCTTATCGGTATTCCAGTCCTCTGGCTAGTATACAAAGTAAAACCCTATATTAATTAGAACACGGATCCGTAACTCCACTATGGCATAAGGGGCGAGCCGTTGGAACCAACGCAGTCAAAAATGCTCTACGAAGCTAACATCGTGTAATTTTCGGTTTCACTGCACCGGGAAATTGAACCACGTATCTGGATAGGGTTCGTCTTCCAAGGTGAAATGCCACCATTCTTTCGGATAAGGCTTGAAGCCATTATTAATCATCAGAGAACGCAATAACAAACGATTTGCACGCTGTACAGCCGTTATATGTGCGTAAGATGGCCATGACTCGGGTCCGAAAAAATCGTAACCGGACCCCATGTCGAGGCTTGATTCGTTCGTTACCTTACCCATTGATACTATCGTAAGATCAACAGTGCTACCACGCGTATGACTTGAGCGCGCTGCAATATACTCGTCTCGAAACAAGTTTTCCTTGTCTGTATTCGGATAGTATTCCGCTTTCATCCGAGTATCCGTAAGGTCTTCTGCCCAACGAACAAAGTGGTCAACCGCCCGTTGGGGACGGTAAGCATCAAAAATCTTCAAACTTAAACCAAAGGGCCTCAGTTCTTGCTGTACCTTAGCTAATGCATCAGCCGCTTTAGAGGTGACAATACCGCGTGGTTTAACGTACCCATCTATACGTTCCCCAATGAAATTGTGGGCTGTATAATATCGTAAATCCAGTTTGATATCCGGAATTACGTTATCGATATAAACGAACCCATTGGGCAATGGCACTGATTCCTCCGCGCCAACACTAAAGTCTACAGATAGAGCGATTAACAAGACAACAAGCAATCCTTTCAGCAAATGATCATTCGTTATGACCCCATAGCTCCTAGCTGCCTTGTTTGTCATTGAGTAAGTACATCGGTATTTGGCGATGAAGGTTGCTTTTTCATAAACGACAATAAATCCGTATGATGCCCGATCATTTTCCAAGCCCCCCTTTCTTTACGAAACAGGTTTGTTGCCCGAATCGAAACCACCTGACTACGGCCATTCGTACCGATATTTTCGCCTCTCTCATAATTGTAGGCGACGGCAATGTGTTCACCAACAATTACTCTAATCCTCTCAGCTGATACTTTACCCCCCAAATTCATCTTCGCTTGTTGTTCCCAACTAGCCAGAACCTTAGGCCAACCAACCTCGAACCCACCCATTGGTCCCATATAAGTAATATCCTCCGCATGGGACCAAACTTGTTTCATTGGCGCGATGTCACCTCTAAACATCGTATTCAAAGCAACATAAAATAGCGCCATAGCCTCCCTAACTTGCGTCTCATCATTTCCAGATGCATGTGTCGGGTTTGAAGGAGTAAACCCTACCAATGATAGGGTCAATAATAACCATTTTCTATCTTTCATCATTTCTATACTACCTCACCATTCATATGCCTCTAATTCGTGATAAGGATATAATAAGCAAAACAACCAAGTAAATACGAAACGTCATCTACCTCACAATTGATCCCGCCAACCAATTTACCAATGAAGCTCTTTCGGTGGGCACAAATCTCTGATCTAAAAGTGACCTATGCCATTGAATAATTTTTTGTCTCGATTGAAAAATAACGAACTGATCAGCTTTGAGGAAACTATGGAGGTAATCGATAAGCATTACGATTACACGCCTTGTGAATTCGAAAATGGTGAAGGCAAGCATCGATTAATCAATAGAGCTGGTGAAAATCAAGGCTCTTGTAAAATCTTTGCTTTCGCTAAATTACACAACCTCAACGAAGAAATGACACTCGCCCTATTCGGTGACTTTTATAGAAAAGATGTTTTGGAGCAACCCAATGGTACCAGTCACGCTAATATAAGAACGTTTTTAAAATACGGTTGGAAGGGAATTAGATTTGGTTCTAATGCACTATCCACTCAAAACTCTTAATAGAGCGGATACCGACCAAAAATTGTTGGCCGTCATATCGGCATCGTTCATAGCGTTCAAAACCGGTTATTATCAAAAATTCAAAACACTAACCCATTTGGCGATTAAATGACGACATTACAGAAGTTATTGGGCATCGAGCTACCTATTATTCAAGCACCGATGGCCGGAGTACAAAATAGTGCACTGGCCATCGCGGTGTCCAATGCAGGAGGTCTCGGGTCTTTACCCTGTGCAATGTTGGATTCCGACGTAATGAGCAAAGAATTGGCTGCGATCACCGAACAGACGACCAAACCTTATAATGCAAACTTCTTTTGTCATAGGGCACCAACCCCTGACCCTATACGCGAAGCACAATGGAAATCGGTACTTTCACCCTATTACCATGAGTTCGATATCGACCCGAACATAATCCCCAATATTTCAGAACGCCAACCCTTTAGTTCGAAAACCGCTGATATATTGGTCAAATTTAAACCTCCAATAGTCAGCTTTCATTTCGGATTACCGTCAATTAAACTCGTTAAAAGAGTGCAAGCATGGGGATCGAAAATTCTGGCTACAGCAACCACCGTTGACGAAGCACTGTGGCTAGAACATCACGGTGTTGATGCTATCATTGCCCAAGGTCTCGAAGCTGGTGGTCATCGCGGTATTTTTCTGTCGGACGATCTGTCTACTCAAGTAGGAACTTTCGCACTCTTACCGCAAATTGTGCGATCTGTTAATGTACCGGTTATTGCTGCCGGCGGCATTGCCGATGCCAAAGGCGTGAGATCGGCTATTGGCCTAGGTGCAGCCGGAGTCCAGATAGGTACAGCCTATTTGCTTTGTCCCGAGGTCACTACCAGTGGGGTACACCGGACTGCTCTTAAAAGCAAGTCAGCAGGCCATACAGCCATCACGAACTTATTCAGTGGGAGACCTGCTCGCAGCATTGTCAACCGCATCATCAAGGAACTAGGTCCAATAAACCCCCACACGCCCTCCTTTCCGTCAGCTTCCGCAGCTATTACACCATTGCGGGAAAAAACCGAAAGTCAGGGTAACCGAGATTTCTCACCACTGTGGGCTGGCCAAAACACCACAGGCTGCAGAGAAGTGCCTGCAGCCTCTATCACACGAGATCTTGCGGCAGATCTCTAAAATAAGTGAACCAATGTAGATCGCTTTACACGACGCTCATTTATCCATGATTTTATTCCAAAAACTTTTAACTCTTTTATGCCAATATCTGGTATTGAGATTGCGGAGACAAACAACAGCAAGAGATGCCCCTCAAGTTACAAAGTCTAAATGATACGAAACCTCTCTTTTGACGCCCTCTTCAACCAGTGAGACACAGCGCAACAATAATCGGTAAATTCCTGACCATCTCAAACACGCTATTAAACCTAAGATTTAAGCAACTCCTCCAACCATTCTCTCCACCCAACGTATTTTAATCTTAAATACTCCGATTCCTTGCTCGCTTCCACTCGAATGCTTTTTGACAACCCGGGCTTTCCAGCAGCCAATCTGGCTACACCCACCAAACTAACTTCAGGCTCTTGCAATAAGTGGACTGCCACCGGACTGCATTGGGCAATTCCTTGTTGTATTGCAAGCGAACGTGACCAACCTCCAGCTAAAAACACCGCATTGATACCGCTGATTCGATCAAAATCATCCAATATCTGTTTAATCCGGAAAATAACCGCCTCGACAACTAAAAGCGATACTTGCCGAGAACTTAGATCTTGTATGGCCTTCGAAAAACATAGTTTTATGTCATCCCGGAAAAATGGAGCCCCCAAACCACTGGGTTCAGCGATGCAAAAATAGTCTGTCAACCGTTCATCAGCATCGAGACTGCAATCCTGACAGGCATACATATCTAATGCTCTGCCGATTGAGTTGAGCGTTCCTTCCAAAGCAAAATGGCAAGTGGAACTGGCGTCCTGATAGATTAAAGTCTTTTGATAGCGCCCTAAATGTTCAACACCATCAATTTCGTCAATCCAGCAACAAACAAAACCTCCAGTACCTAAATTAACAACAATGTCACCTTTCTTCCCTCTAGTAGCGCCTAATAATCCAGCCGATTGGTCGCCCACACTGGCTTGAAGCTTAACGCCATGTTTTAGATCAACACCCACCTGTTCCGACCGTCCAATGGTCGGTAGAAATTCAGTCGACACCTCAAACAATTGGCTTAAATCCTTTGACCAATTCTGCTGCGATAAATCGAACAACGACGTGCGTGCCGCCATTGAGGAATCAGTTCTGAATACTTTCTCTTTACTCCAGAGCCAAATCAGAAATGTGTCCAGTGTGCCAATTAGCAATTCGCCCTGTTCCAATCCATTTCGTAATTCCCGCTGTTCCGACAATACATATCCTACTTTCGGAGCAAAAAAGTATGGAGTCAGCCATAACCCTGTCATTTCCCTGAGGCATTCCCGATCAAAGCTTAGGTTTCGACAAAGACCTGACGCACGGCTATCCTGCCAGGAAATTAAAGGAATGACGGGTTTTCCCGAAGATTTTTGCCAGATAACGAATGACGAACGTTGAACACTAATCCCCAAAGGTGGATTACCTTTTGCTGTAGAAAGACAGGATAAAAACAATTCGTTGCATAGCTTTACATATTCCAGCGCATCGCTTTCGAAGCGTTTTCCACTTTGAATCACCGGTGGGGCTTGCTTTCGAAAAACGGTTTCCAATTCGGATTCAGCGTTGAAGACTGCACCCTTAATACTTGTGGTGCCAAGATCTAAGACAATAGCTAGTGAATCCGCCATCGTCTAGCTACGTCCGATAGTTCCATTTGTACGCGTTCGTTATCCCAACCTAATATTCCAGTAACCCGGTTTGTAATATCGATGAGTTCATCGCGAGCCATTCGTTTGAGAATTAATAGTGGCATCCTCCGTCTTAGGAGATCTTCAAGATGCAACACCATTTCGCTTCGCGCACAATGCATAAGGTCTGCGTAGATTAAAGGAAGTTCGGGAAAGATTCTTTGATTGAGAGACGCATTGCTTTCAATCAGTTTGAGGATCTGCTCAACTCGACGGCCATGGCGAAAAATCAACCAACGAATGCTCTCACTGTCTACCCCAAGTTTCGAAGCTTTTTGCTCTATTTCCAGCTTCCAATCGTCAAATCGACCATCGGGTGTCCAGGGAAATACCCGACATTCCGTCATACAATTCTCATTCAATGTCAATAATTTGCAAATCCGATCAACAATAGCCTTTGAGTCTTGGCGCGCGGAACTAAATTTCCCCCCCAATGAAACAAAAAGCCCATTTTCAAGCTCTTTCAATTCCCAGTCTCTACTTAATAGATATGACGAGGCCGATTCACTATCTTTTAGGACCCTCACTCCCGCAAAACTGCCCATTACATCCTTTTTGGTCCATACCGTAGATTCAAGATAGTCATTCGCGGACTCCAGCAGATATTCGATATCGCTCGTTTCCACCTGGACTTGATCAATATCACCCTCGTATTCATTATCTGTGGTCCCCAGAAGTGTCCTTCCATACCAGGGGATCATAAAAAACACTCTTGAATCGATTTTTGAAAAAAGCAATAGCGCGGCTTTCGACCCCAAATCCGGCAATATCAGGTGAACACCTTTGCTCAAACGGCATAATTTATTTCGCAGGCCGGTCATGGTATCAATCCACTGGCCGGCTGCATTGACGGCTGTTCGGGACCGTATATTGATTACATTACCAGAGACTTCATCCTGCAATTCCGCTCCATCGACCTGCCCTTTAACATCACAAAGGTAACGCACAACTTTACAATAATTCAAACAGACTGCACCCGCCTTTTGTGCACCGTCTATAATTTCCACGGTAAAACGAGCATCATCGGTTTGGCCATCCACATAATCGAAACCACCCCGTAAGGCCTCTATTTTCAGAAATGGGAAGCGCTTTGAAAATCCAACGCAATGATGGCGCCCATATTTTGAAGCTGTCTTCGATATCCCGGCCAACCGATCGTACACCCATAGACCTAAACCCAACTGCAAGTTTCCAATTAAGTTTGACCCATACGCCGGGATACCAAAACGCAACGGCTGAACTCGGTGTGGAGCATTTTTGAAAAACATTTCCCGTTCGTTCAATGACTTTTTCACCAGACTCAAGTTCAGTGATTGCAGATAACGCAACCCGCCATGGATCAGTTTGGATGAGGCCGAAGAAGTCGCACTGGCCCAGTCTCCCTTATCGACGATGATAACCTTTAGACCACGGAGCGCGGCATCGTATGCTATCCAAGCACCGTAAATACCTCCACCACAAACCAACAAATCAAATTGGCGACCATCAAGATCAGTTAAGCTACGTTTCATCAACCCCTCAACGTTATCGCTCTTTGCGGATCATCGGTAATCAAGATATCCACACCAAACCGCAACGCTCTCGATATATGTTCGTCTTTGTTACAGGTATAGGTTGCTATTGTTTTATCTAGACTTCTCAATGTACTGACATTAGTTTGGTTTAAATTTTCTATGGGTAGGCAAAGGCCAGCTATGAAGGTTGTATTTTGAAAAAAATCCTCGATCTGGTCCGAACCGACCAATTCCTCGGAATTATAAATTAGCGGACATTCCCCCGAATAGTCATGAGCGTAGGCCAAGCTATCAAGATTAAATGACGAAATCGAAATCCCACGCACTCCATTCAAGCTTCCAAATCTTTTGGCTAAATCCATACAATGACGCATTTTCAATTCGTGACGACCTGTACCTTGATCCCAGGGTCTATTCTTTACCTCGATTAATAATTGAGCCCGAGCATGATAAGAATGAACAAACTCCTCCAAACCCATAATACGAGCATTTGTTTTATTTCGTGAAAAAGATTCAGGCAAATGGAGTCTACAAAGATCTGCGAAATCGAAGTCATCAATACGCTGATTAGGCCTTGCTATTTTGTCCAAAAATCGATCATGCCACAGCACCGGTATTCCATCTCGACTCAATTGAACATCGGTTTCTATCCCATCAATACAATAAGTTAAGGATCGATCAAACGCCCAAGGTGTGTTCTCGGTGGCTTCCAAAGAAGCACCACGGTGAGAAAAGATTAAACACTGACTTTCATTGGAATTATTCATTGATTATTAAGCTAGTACGCCAGAATCTTACTGAAAAAGTATTCATCAATACTTCCCAAAATTATAGCGTGCTAATTTTCAGATGGGTAAAAATCCAAGATTTCGGATTCTAAGGAGAATTATCCGTTAGTCGTTCCAATTTAAACAGCATCGCTAAGGCCTCTTGCTGTGAATGTCCACACGAATCTATCGATGCTTTAAAACTTGAACATACTTGCGGACGTTCTGGTTGACCATACAACCGGCACTGTAATGTTTCCGTCAAATGAACACACCGAACACCCGCAAGCTTTCCAAAAGGCATCCCTGGAAGGGGAGACGAAATTGACGGAGCAATACAGCAAGCTCCACACCCAATCCTACATTCCATAAATCTTTGTCGAATCGAAAGTCAATCTGCTATTTTGTTTCCACCGGCAAAAAAACGGTAGGCCGGGTTAGCAGTCTCTTCAATCGCAGATAATGACAGCGATCCGAGAAATTGTTTAAAATCCTTCCGCTCGTTCTTTGGTACTTGAATTCCCATCAGCACCCTCCCATAGGCCGCACCATGATTTCGGTAATGAAATAAACTGATATTCCAACGAGCCCCCATCGTCGACAAAAATTGCAATAGCGCACCCGGTCGTTCAGGAAATTCGAAACTGTAAACAATTTCATTCAAAGCTTCCGGCGCATGTCCCCCAACCATATAGCGAATATGCTCCTTCGCCAGTTCATTTTCGGTCATATCGGTTACCGGAAATTTTGCATTGGTCAAATGATTTATTAATTCTGAACGCTCATCGGCACCGCTCCCAATTTGTACGCCAACAAATATGTGAGCATCAATCTGATCAAAAAACCGATAATTAAATTCGCTAATACTTTTTTTACCCAATGCCCTACAAAACCTTAGAAAGCTTCCCGGTTTCTCAGGAATAGTCACCGCCAATAACACTTCACGATGTTCCCCAACCTGGGCCCGCTCTGCCACGTGGCGCAGGCGTCCAAAATTAATATTCGCCCCACTTTCTATGGCAATCAAACATTGGTTCTCTATCCGCTCACGCGCAACATATTTCTTTATCCCGGCAACTCCAAGAGCACCTGCCGGCTCAGCAATAGACCGGGTATCATTAAAAATATCGTTGATTGCCGCGCAAATTTCATCGGTATTAACACAAATCACCTCGTCCACACACCGATGTGCGATGCGAAATGGTTCTAGACCAATCTTTTTGACAGCAACACCATCGGCAAATAATCCCGCCTGCTTCAAAGAAACTCTCCGATTGGCTTTCAATGCTCGATTCAAACAATCAGAATCGTCGGGTTCAACACCAATGATCTTAACTTCTGGCCGAACAAATTTAACATAAGCCGCCACTCCGGCGATTAGCCCCCCACCCCCTACAGGCACAAAAATTGCATGAATATCATCCATTTGCTGGCGTAATATCTCCATGGCTATAGTACCCTGTCCAGCGATTACATCAGGATCATCGTAGGGATGCACAAAGGTCAACCCTCTTTCTTTTGCCAGCACCTCCGCGTGTTCGCAGGCATCGTCGTATGAATCACCATGAAGAACGATTTTCGCACCCATTTGCCGAACCGACTTAACCTTGATATCTGGTGTCGTTTTTGGCATTACAATTAAAGCCTTAATTCCGAGTCTTGATGCGGATAAGGCGACCCCTTGAGCATGGTTTCCCGCCGATGCTGCGATGACACCCTTTGCTTTTGCTGTGTCTGAGAGAAGCGCAATCTTGTTGTAAGCACCTCGGAGTTTAAAGGAAAATACCGATTGCAAGTCCTCGCGCTTCAAATACACTGCATTACCAAGCCTCGCCGACAAACTCTGTGCAGGTTCAAGAGGTGTTTCCACCGCCACATCATAAACCCTGGCACGCAGTATTTTTTCTATATATTTATTGTGCGGCATCAAACTTTCCGATTAATCTAAAGAAATAAAATGTACAATCTACCATTTAATCCAAGCTCCTAGTAGCAAGAATTTTTGATAGAAAATGACACAAGACGAACATAAAAAGCAAGCTGCAGAGGCGGCCTTTCAATATGTCAAAGAAATTCCAATCATTGGTGTTGGAACGGGTTCCACAATCAATTATTTTATTGACTTGCTCGCGGATATTAAAGCCCAAATCGACGGTACGGTCTCAAGTTCCAAAGTTTCCACCGAACGTTTGAAGAAACTTGGTATCCCAGTTCTCGATTTATCCAGTATTGGAGAATTAGAAATATACGTGGACGGTGCCGATGAAATCAATCACTACAAGCAACTCATCAAAGGAGGTGGTGGAGCACTGACACGGGAAAAGGTGATTGCCGCAGCTAGCAAGAAATTCATCTGCATTGCCGATGACAGCAAATATGTTTCTATTCTCGGAAAATTCCCGTTACCCGTGGAAGTCATTCCCATGGCCAGAAGTTTCGTTGCCAGGGAACTGATCAAACTGGGAGGTCAACCGGAGTGGCGCAAAGATTTTGTCAGCGATAACGGTAACCAAATTATCGATGTCCATAATCTGGATATTATGAAACCGATTGAAATGGAAAGTGTCATCAATAATATTCCTGGTGTTGTCACAGTCGGTATTTTCGCCCATCGACCTGCCGATATTATCCTTCTCGCCGGCCATGAAAACGTTCGAACGTTTTAATACAGACATCAATGGCTACACCCGGATTACCTAAGATATAAAATAACCGAGAAAGCGAACGATGCTCGACCAAAATTGGAAATTCTTGTCTGTTGCAGTAGCTGTGCATCTTATTGATTTCCATGCATCACGCCTCTACAATTTAAGATAAGTCAAGCAAAACCGCAGTCCAACATACCCCAAAAATGGTGGTTTTGGGGCAAGTTTGAGGTCTATAAAAGTAAAAAACCGGGGTTAACCCACCCCGGTTTTTTTATTACCCAAATTCAAGTATACCCACCCGACCAGACTAATCCCAATCTAAAAAGGTGCCTACTTTTTACTTATTACACCATTAAAAATGCCAAAGTCCTGTCTCATTTTTAAGGGCTATCGCCATCTGGTACAAACAGAGATTATGCACCGATGATACGAATTCAGCTTATTTAAGAATTTAGAAGGTGATCACTACATCAGTGGCAATCAGCAATTGATGGTTTGAGGTGCCCACATCATAGGGATCCGCTCCACCATGCGACCAATCATAGCGAATTTCAGGACGGACCGTTATCCAGTTCGCCACTTTTGCATTCAAACCCAGCGTCACCGCATAATAATCAGTTCCCGCACCCGTGGTTAGACCCTGAACTCTTGTACCGTCAACATCGCTAAACCATTCGGCACGGATTCCCGCAGCCAACGTTTCACTCAAATCGTAAGCCAGGTATTGGTTAATTCCATACCACTTAGCATTTGTGCCCGGAACAACACCTTCTTCTCTACCGTGGTCATGCTGAATCGTGTAGTGCAAATTATCACTAAAATTATGACTAGCAACGACACTGTACACCCATCGATCATCGTTTGGCCTATCTTCACTTACATCGCCATAGACCGCAGCAATAGCAATACTGGTTGCTTCGTCATCGCTGGTCCAGTCAATACCTCCCAAAAAGTTCCAAATGTCGGTATCTTCACTAAAATTATCCCAACCAAGCACCCCACCTGCTTTAAGGTTAATGTTCCCCGTCAACGGAGTCTCTAACAGAACACCTGTGTGGGTAAATGGTTCGCCGTATTGCATGGTATACGCATGCGAATAGAAGAAGTTATCCGGCGACGTGACGACTTCGTTGCCGATAATCGTGTAGAAGTGGCCCACTGTTGCAGTAACACCGTTGCCAATGGGGGCAAATACCTGAGCGTAAAGCTGCGGGAACACTAATTTATAAAAACGAGATGCGCCATCGGTTATTATGTCATCGTCCAACCCGGTGGCCGATGTAAAACGCCCATCAGTACCGTACATCATGTCAACGCGTCCGCCGATATCCCAAGAATCTCCCTCAGCATCCACTGCTCGCTCGATGAACAGGTTCAGTTGATTGCCCTGAAGTTCAAGATCACGATCGTTAAATGTGACAGGAGTATTGTTATTATCACCCGGGTCCTCCGCATTGTAAGTCAGACCAAACGACATCCAACCGCCAAAATTGATTCCAGTGTCCTTTGAAAACTGGTTATCATTCAAATCAGATCCCACGAAAGCTTCAAACATGCCGTTTTTATTTGCGAATTCACCGGTCGAGAAATCGTTACCTTGGGCTACTATGCCATGTGACATGCCCATCGCACAAACTAAGGCAAGTCGATACTGTCGTTTTTTGTTCATCTAAAGTACTCCAAAATATAAAATATTTTTCATTAATCCATCCCCCAGTGTTCAATACATTGCCATTTAGAAAAATTACAACTTTGTTATATTCCTACAACAGTATAATTCTATTTGTTTATAAACAACAGATAATTACCAAACCATCCATATGTTTTTCAATCATATTCTACGAAAGCATTCCTCAAACGCAGAAAATATGTTGTTTTATCGCAACGTTCTAAAGGTTATAACCAGCCTCATCGTGTAGAACAAGGTCCAAACCTTCCATTTCTTCGTCTTCAGATACTCGAAGACCCAAGACAAGATCCAGCACTTTGAGAATTATATAGGTCAGGACACCAGAATATGCCAGGGTCGCGACGATACCGATACTTTGGACGGCAATCTGACCACCAATGCCACTAATGCCATCGCCAAATCCAGCACCACCTAAATCAGGATCGGCAAATACACCAACCAATAGTGCACCGACGATACCCCCCACACCGTGGACACCAAAGACATCAAGGGAGTCATCGTAGCCAAGCGCACGTTTTAAATGGGCGGCCGAAATGAAACAAAGGACACCCGCTACCGCACCTATACACAGGGCACCCATCGGACCAACTGCTCCGGATGCTGGTGTAATCGCGACCAACCCAGCTACTGCACCCGATGCTATTCCTAAAGCGCTGGGCTTACCATGGGCAACCCATTCAGCAAACATCCAACCCAACGCCGCCGTCGCCGTTGCGATCTGCGTAACCGCCATAGCCATTCCTGCCACACCATCCGCTGCCAATTCACTCCCAGCGTTAAAGCCAAACCAACCAACCCACAACATGGCAGCACCCACCACCGTCAACATGATGCTATGTGGTGGCATCGGTATTTTTGGATAGCCTTTCCGTTTGCCCAATACCAAACAGGCCACCAACCCAGCAATACCAGCATTGATATGAACGACTGTGCCCCCTGCAAAATCCAATATCCCTTTATTTCCAAGCCAACCCCCATCACCCCAAACCCAATGACAAACCGGGCCATATACAAAAGTCAGCCATAACGCCATAAACCATAGCAGCGCAGAAAACTTCATGCGTTCGGCAAATGCCCCTACGATTAGCGCAGGAGTAATAATCGCGAAGGTCATTTGGAACACCATGAATACCGATTCTGGAATAGTGCCACTGAGCGAGTCTACGCCCACCCCTTTCAAAAAGACTTTATCTAAGCCACCCCAATAGGCTCCTTCTCCACCAAAGGCGATACTATATCCATACAACGTCCACAACACAGTCATCAGCGCGGTGATAGCAAAACATTGCACCATGACCGACAAGGCATTCTTGGTACGCACCATGCCTGCATAAAACAATGATAACCCAGGTATGGTCATAAACAGCACCAATACGGTCGCAGTGAGCATCCAAGCAGTATCACCACTGCTCAAAACATCTTCCGCCCGAGAAATGGACGGTACCAGCAATAACAGTAGAACCTGTAAAGGCCCTATGAATTTATTTTTGTTCATCAAATTCCCCTCTCCTCTATATTTATTCGGAAATCCCCAGTAAGGTTGTTATAAGCCTTTCCACCGACCCAACTTTAGGAAGCGACTTAAAGTTTTATAATGCTTCAGCGCCGGTTTCTCCTGTCCGAATACGGATCACTTGCTCAAGATTCGATACAAAGATCTTCCCATCACCGATTTTCTGGGTGTTGGCAGCTTTACTAATTGCTTCTACCACCTCATCCAATTTATCGTTATCAACGGCCACTTCCAATTTTACTTTGGGTAGAAAATCCACCACATATTCTGCACCGCGATACAATTCCGTATGTCCTTTTTGTCTGCCGAAACCCTTCACTTCGGTTACAGTCACCCCCGAGACACCCACCTCCGACAAGCCTTCCCGAACGTCATCCAGTTTGAACGGTTTCAATATTGCTGTAACTAGTTTCATAAAAATCCCCCCTTAGTAATCCCAAACCACTTCAAAATTTAACTAAATCTTTTTTTGATTACGATTAAGCAATTTTCTTACCATATCTACCCAACCATCATGCGCCATTTATAATATCACTCATTTCAACCCTTTTTATTCTTTTAATATTAACGGTTTAAATAATTTTTCTAGTCGAAATTTTTAAACCAAGCGCTACACTATCTCGACCACAAAACGCACCAAGTCAGTGCTATTTAGCATCAGAACGCTCACTTTTGAATCTTACCTTTCAATTTTTTTTGCTCATTAGGATTCGCAAAATTTCATCGTGTCGGTCCATAAAAACCTTCCGCCAAAACACTAACCTTTTCGGATATTTCAAATCTATTGGTGATAGGGTCCGAGGAATCAAACGCACTATGCGCTTTTTTGATCAGACGTTTGATATCATCCCGATACGCCAAAGCGCCAAACTTCCATGCGAATAAGTTGCCTAACTTCTGACTTACAGTAAACCGGCGATGTAATTCCTCCATAACCCCAACTTCCACGAGGGCCTCGGTCAAATCGGATTGGTTGGTGGCAATCGCAACCAGAACTCCGTCGAGCACTAACGATCGAGCCAATACACCGCCTGCGTTAGAAATCCCGAGCCAATCACGCGCCACCTCCAAAGAAGGATTACGCCGATTCTTAGTCAACTCCACAGGATCTGAACCACCAGCTTCAAGAGCCAATGCGATCATTTCAGTACAATACAACCTCTTGTGCTCAGAAAAATCAAAATAGGCGTCAAATGGCGTTTTTGCCTCAAAATGACGGCGAACGAATTCAATCATCTTCGATCGATCAACGTCGGCTGGAGGATTGTGAATTTCGGTATAAATATTTCGACGTAGAAATTTGCGAAGTTTGGTACGACGTATACCGCCACTTACACCAACTGTAGGTGGGTTAAAAAAACTGGGTTTGACAATACCAACCGATTCGTACACGAATGGGCGACCATTCTCCAACATCAATATTCCACCATGCCCGGTGGCAGAGTATTCCTGAGCAAACAATGAGAA
Source organism: uncultured Methylococcales bacterium (assembly GCA_964653275.1). Classification (GTDB taxonomy): domain Bacteria; phylum Pseudomonadota; class Gammaproteobacteria; order Methylococcales. The sequence continues at coordinate 63,408 of CAZZET010000005.1, read as the reverse complement.
AAACAAACTTAAAGGACCACCCGATTCGGCGAGGACAATTTGACCTGAATCCAGCGACAAACCACTCAAATTGACTTTTTCCGCAGATCCCGTCCGCATGTCGTACACATTAAATCCACGATCTTGCGCAAATCGTCCTTCGAGAAAATGAGCACATCCACCAACCGAAAGAACTAAACAAAACCACACTAAAACTCGACCCATCACCGCTCCTTCAATTGGTTTTGGATGAAGCCTTTTTTGGGTTTTCTAGCGTTTGGATTAAATAGTTATTAGCTCTCACTCCATCAGGTGCAGACAATTCTGCGGCCACTTTATCTGGTAAATAGATACATCCAGAAACCAATATGAAAAACCATCCAAACCAGACTAACTTTGAAACACTGACGATGTTTGTTAATCGAGCAATCCAACATTTAGAAGTTATTATCATTTATCAACGTATATTAAAACCATTAAACCGATTTGATACCGGCTCGCTTTGAATTTGTAATGACAATACGTCGGCTTTAGGCGGTCCCTCTCGGCACCACCTAACAAACGCTTCAATTTCTTGATCCCCACCCTCAGCAACTATTTCTACACTTCCATCGCTTAAGTTTTGCACGTACCCAGAAATATTCAGCTCCTTTGCTTTTTGGCGCGTTGAAACACGAAAAAACACGCCTTGAACGCGACCAGAAGCGTGCAGATGAACCCTGTTCATTGTTATCTATTTACAAATTTTTGATTTTCCAGCAATAGTGAATTTTTGGTTTTCTAGAGAAATCCTCTGGAATTGTAGAACGCGATATATCTTCGATCCGAAAACCTTTCAAAACTTTTTCGTCCATCCGAAACTTTCGGGAATTAGTTGAAAACATCAACAATCCACTGGACGACAATAACTTCATAACTTTCTGTATTAGCCCACTGTGATCACGCTGCAGATCAAAGTCTGTATCCATATTACTAGAATTAGAAAAGGTTGGAGGATCAAGAAAAATAAGATCGTAATGGCCTTTTAGGAATTTATTTTGCGTGGCTTCCTCGATCCAATTAAGACAGTTAGCCTGAATCAACCGATGATGTTCACCTTTGATTTGATTCAAAAACAAGTTATTTTTCGCCCATGATAGATACATATTTGATAAATCCACCGTGGTGGTCGATTTCGCACCCCCCAGTGCCGCATGAACTGTTGCACTCCCGGTGTACCCAAACAAATTTAAAAAACGCTTATTTACTGCCATTTCTGAAATCATTTCCCGGGTGCGCCGATGATCCAGGAACAACCCTGTATCCAAGTAATCTTGAAAGTTAACTAAAAGTTGGCATTGGCCCTCACGTACTTGAAAAAAACGGCGGGTATCGGCCAATTTACTGTATTGGCTTTTACCCCTCTGGGGTGTGCGTATTTTCAGAAAAATATTTTTTTGAGGTATTTTTAAGACTTTCGGAATATATGAAATCGCACTGATCAAGCGCTGTTCCGCTTTTTTCGCATCTACACTCAGTGGCGCTTTATATTCCTGCACATGAACCCATTTTTCTTTTCCTTGATAAAGATCGATCGCCACGGCATATTCCGGCAAGTCTGCATCGTACAGGCGATAACAATCGACATCTTCTCGCCGCGCCCAGCGATCGAGATTTTTTGAATTCTTTTTTAGCCGATTCGCAAACATTTCAGAGCCGAAAAGCTGATTTTCATTGATACACCAAGCCTTTCTTAAAATGCTACCCGCGTAATCTTCTTGGCTAACAACGTCGGTTTCTTTGGGCTCAAAAAAACGATCTTCATCGATGCTAAATTTGAGCAACTTACATTCAATCGTACCATTGTAAAGCGTATAAGGACGTTTAGATCGAATTCCCAGCTGAAACCCAAGCTCCGAGTCTTCAATTAGCACTACAGCCTGCCAATCGACGAACTTTTGCTTGAGCGTTGCTCCGAACTGCCGGAAAAGTTCGCGAAGTCCTTGAGTTTCTCCTATCCGTTTGCCGTAAGGCGGATTTACAGCGATTAAACCAGGCTTCCCTTTTAAGGACTGAAGAGGCTCAATATCGAAAGCTACTTTTTTTTCAATGTGGACATATCCTTGCAAACCTGCCTTTTCAACGTTGGCCCAGGCCGCTACGATCGCTCGTTTATCTTCGTCGTAACCAATAATTGGCGGTAGTTTTTCTAGCCCAATAGATTTACGAGTCTCCGCTTCGGATTTTAATTCTTCCCAACATCCCAGGTCGTGTCCTTTCCATCCTAAAAACCCAAAATAATCTCGCATCAATCCGGGTGCAATATCTCCTGCCATCATTGCTGCTTCGATCACCAAAGTCCCTGAGCCGCACATCGGATCGATAAAACCACCACCTTTTTGACTGATATCAGGCCATCCCCCTCGAAGTAGAATAGCAGCAGCTAGATTTTCTTTTAGCGGCGCAACAACCCCGATCGACCGATATCCTCGACGGTGTAGACTTTCCCCCGATAAATCCAAACTCACTTGTGCAATACGACGATCAATATGAGCATTCAAACGAACATTGGGACGTTCGAGACTGACTGACGGCCTAACCCCAAACTCCTCTCGGAATTGGTCCACAATGGCATCTTTGACCCGTAATGCAGCAAATTTAGTATGCCCAATATCGCTACGCTTCTCCGTCAAATCAACAGCAAAGGTCGAATCGGTATCCATATGACGAGACCATTCGATAGTTTTAACATGGTCGTACAAATCATCGGTCGATGACACTGGAAATGTTGCAACAATCAATAACACTCGATTTGCCAACCTAGAGAATAAGCAAATCCGATAAGCGATTCTTAAGTCACCTTGAAAATGGACACCAGCGGGTGTCTCTGAAACCTCTTCTGCACCCAATTGCCTGAGTTCTTCCGCCAACAACGACTCTAATTGTTTCGGCGTGGTAGCAAATAATCGATATTTTGATGTCACAAGGTTCTAACCCACTTTTCTAGCTACTTTTGCTACGAAATTTCCACACGTTGACTACGTAGTGTTTGGGTTGAGTATTCAACTTGCTGTTAAAACGTTTACGCGCCCAAACATTCCTGCTCCTTCTTATTTTCACCCACACCACCCATCACTAAGAAAGTTATGAGAAATACAGGCTAAATTGCTTTTGCTATACTTGGGAAGTCAATACAAATACAGCCATCCTAATATATTTTTGTTATGAAAATTAAACTCATAAAGTCTGCAACACTCGCTTGTTCCCTAATGTTTCTAACCGTTTTTCCATCGATTGGTTCGGCTAAAGAATACTACTATTTCGAATCCGACAATTATGCCGCAATAACAGGGGACAAATTTTTGGGTGGAGCGACAAACGTCGCTACAGGTTGGCTAGAAATTCCAAAATGTATTATAAATGCTACTAACGAATACAACGCACTGTTTGGAGTAACCGGTGGAGCATTTAACGGATTCGTTAACTTTTTTGGCCGTACACTCGTTGGTCTTGTCGACATAATAACCTTCCCCATTCCCACCAAAGTGGTCCCCCAACCTGGTTTGATTTGGAATGACTATGATTCGGATACAACTTATGACGAGGTATTCCGGTTACGGGATTAATCCCTTACTGCGGACTCATGCTGCTTGGACAGGAATAGAATGGCACGAACGGATAATCTTATTTTCGCTATTCAAATAAATTAATACGGGTTTAAATTTTTCAAGTTCGTTTTGATCAAGTCCGACAAAGGAACAAATAATCAAACAATCACCACGAGCTGCCAACCGTGCGGCGGCACCATTTACAGAAATAATACCCGATTGATCTTCGGCACGAATAGCATAAGTTGTAAACCGTTCGCCATTATTTATATTATAAATCTGGATTTGTTCGTATTCACGAATTCCAGACCGATCTAACAGGGACCCATCGATAGCACAGGAGCCTTCGTATTCTAATTCCGCATGGGTTACACACGCACGGTGCAACTTAGCTTTTAACATCATTGTCTGCATAACAATATCGGTAGTCAAACAGCAGAAGGTGCATTATTATGCATCAAAGCCTTTCCTCTATCAACTAGAAAATGGTCTTTTTTGATGCAAAGCAATAAATTCATAACCAATTAAAATATATAAGTATTTTTCTTTAAAAAGGAAAAACAAGTCCACCATAGATTAAAACCAATGCCGTACTCGTTCATTGCAAAACCGCTTTCAGGCCAGTCGGTTAAAGGTTTTTTTAGCACGTTGTTACTCTACACCGATCACTCGTTGTTTGCCGATATTTACCGCAACAGAACATCAACCCTATCGGTCGTCATGATCGGACCCTGGATTCGGCAGCTTATAGCTTACGTTTTTATCATCGGGTGCTAACGTAGACTTTCTTTTTTTGAATCCAAACCTTACTTTGGACGCAATTTTTTCAATCTCCTGTTTTAATATAGCATGTTGTTTTTTCAGCACAAGAAGTTCGATATCACGCCGAACGTAGCTTTCCACTTCATCAGAAGATTTAGACAACTGCTTTTTCTCCAGCAGCTCCGCTTCAATTTCGAGCTCCTTCAACCGATTAGTGTGTGTTAGCTGATCGGCAAACAATTGGGCTTCGCTCCGCTGTCGTTCTGCTTCCCGCGATTCATTTTCGGCAAGTTCCATCTTAATCCTTTCGGTCAACTCAGATTCCCTTCGTTTTTCCAACTCCCTTTCGCGATTCGATTGCTGAATAACCTTTTCTTGGTGGTCCAGCCTTAGGCTTTCTTCTTCTCGCTCATGCCGATATCGCTCCTTGTCTCGTTGATTTTGAAGTTCGTAATTTCGACGACTAAATTGGATCATCGTCTGGTCGTGCTGAAAATGTCCTGTCGAAATCACCGGAGAATCTGCCGGTATTTCTTTAAATGACGGGTCGAGTCTACATTGGGTGCGGCACTGTATACCTTGAGCCACTAAGGTTTCATTCACTAGGGTTTCAATGTTCGCCTCAATTTGCTCTAAACCCGTAGACATTAACTCGACATCTTCCACCTTGCGGAGCTCATTTTCGGTCGCATCTTTGAGTAAACCCCCAAATCTCATTTTGATATGACGATTGATATCTGGAAGTCGATCGATATTTTCCTTCGCATACTCAACGGTGGCCTGAAATCGCACTGAGAGTTCACTATGGATAAGACAAAATCCACTGAGAATCGAAATATCCCAATTTATTCCCCAATCTTCGATACTAAGGTCGTATACCCGATGGTAAAAACGCTTGCTAAAGTTCCGTGGTCTAGAAAAGTTTCGCCGGAAAGGACCTAACTGGAAACTCACGATCCGCCTATCCCCTTCAAATCCAGGATACCATTCACTGTCTTCGTGAGCAGCAGAGTCCAATAACTTTGAAAAACTAAGATTATCCACGAGACATTCGTTTTACGATATTGTCGAAACTCTCATTTTCCCCAAGATCTGCTTGGTCACTTGGTGGGATAACTCGGTCGGTCCGAGTGGCTTGATCATTCATGACCTTTGCAAAAACGGAATAAAGATTCGGGGAAAACTCTACTGATCTTGTGTTAACTCTGCGAAGAAAACCTTTGTTTAGCAAAAACGCAGTACCAAATAAACGCATCCAATCAGGATAACGACGAGCTTTCTCAATTTGATTTTTTTCGATGGAAATCTCTAACTCATCGTTCGGATTAATCCTGAATTCTGAAAACTGTCTTAAACAATGGTAAGCGAGCTCTTGCTCGCTATCTGTCATAGCACCTGGAGCATTCGATTCAAGCCGATGGGACAATATAATGGTAAAAAAATCGACCATCGCAGCACAAACAAATGCAAACCAGGAAAACCCCTCCCACATACTAAACGAAGGAGTAATGGTTTGAATAAACTTTTCATAGGGCGGTAAAATAGGTGCACTCACCGACCGACGACCTTGGCTTGTAACCAATTCGTCAAAACTTTTTTGTACCGAGGAAAATTGTGTCAAGACGACCTGATATTCCTCCTGGCTCCGAGCAGAATCAAGATCTAACAGTCGAACGGTCTGGCGTAATTGCCCTATGCTCTGATCCAAAGTAATAAACTTGGCCTCAAGCTCAGCAAGATCGGCTTTCTTAGCTTTTGCAATGTCATTGAAATATTTCCAGAAAACACCTTTCCCCACTAGGTTTGCATAACCTGGCGCCATATCCGGATGTTTTCCCATATAGGCCAGATTCGTATCGTGCTTTGCCTGATTCAACTTATCACGCTGTTCCGCAAGGATAGAGGTTTTGGAAGCATAAATACGATCCAAAAACTCATCGATACTTCGCTGAAGCGTCGATAATTTTTGTATGCGAAGCGTTTCGGTTTGGGAAATCTCGTAAAACTTAAAATATGAAAAAGTAACGGAAACACACACTGAAGCCAGAAGAGCAATTGATACAAGGAAATATCGACTACGATTTGCCCTCCAATGAATGGTAGCAATTTCCAAAGAACAAATGACAATAATTGACTGCACAGCAACCGTGATAATCAACGCGATCCAATCGGTTATAAACCGCGACATGCCGTAATACGTTGTATATCCGGACGCAACAGTCAGCATCAGTACGATAGGAATGGACCATAGCCGGAGTAAGCTCACAAACCCACTTTGCAGCGCACTCAAAATCCGACCCGCCGACAAGAAATAGCGATTCACGGACGTATCTCTCTAGCAAGAAAATGGTGGTGCGGCATAAGATCGAATTATTATTCGGTGTCGAATTTCCACTATCAAAGGTAACTTCTAAAAGTCGAATACTAACAAAAACCATTCAAAAATCCGAATACCTATTAGATTTGGCATACCTAATCAAGGCTAATGCCGAAGGCAATATTTGATCCTGATAACGCAATTACTTTGAGCAACAGCAATTTCTAATTCTCGACAACGATCAAGAATTATTTCAATATACATCCTTCGCATATTCAATACGTAGGAGTTTTTTCCATGAATATTTTTCGTCTGTCCTGGTGGCTTACGCCAATTATTAGTTTCAATTGGGTAAGAGCGCGGGATTTGGCCGTTGTATCCAAACATGAGGAATGTTTGTCCAAATTGGAATTGATCAAACGTCTAAGGGGGCCTGATATCCGTCCCATGGGGCAATGGACAACCGAGTACTACATATTGCAGGGCCACGCCTTTTACTCTTTAAACCGAAAGGATAGGGCCACTGATAGTTTCAAAAAAGCTTTTCGGGAGTTGAATAAACCAAACGAATATTTCGAAGACGATAAAAACTATCTGTTAGCATTCATCTATTCATGCCACGATGATCTTGAACTCGAAAACAAAGATGGTATTGATATCGAACAGATTGATCTCGATATAATTCAATCCGAACTAAAAATGTATTTCCCTCTGAAATCCCACCCAAAATGGGAACACTCCATGGAAACCGATCCACACATGATTAATCCCTATGAAACAAAAATGTAGAGCACTATTCAATCCACCTAGTAACTCCCACAACATCCGCCTCAACGTATTTGGAATGTTTTTGGACCGTCATAATGTCGTATATATCGACGGGTAGAGAATAAATATCACTTCAATAAATTTCGCCATATTGATTCCCTTGTTTCGCTAGTGATTAGCGTCAATCAATTTAATGCAACCCATCCAAATCCGGTTATTATCCTTAAACCTCCAATTCAGCTTTGATGCTTAACCGTTAGACGTGAACTGACGCACATTTGCTTTAGCATGTGTTGACTAAAGTTTTTAAATCTGAAACTCGGTAATGCGTGGAATATGCAAAATTCACGCATTACCGATTAATTTGAAAACTCAGAGTGAATTGAAAATGAGACTGAAGTTATTTTTCTTTGCCGTATTTATCGTTTTGTCAATGTGTTTGGTTAGGATATCCCAGGCAATACAGAAAAAGCTGCCATCCCTAGCAAAGAGAAAGCACTGAGAGTCTCAAAAACTTGTGGGTTTCAGACAGCATTTTTCAATCGCATTCAACATTTCCGGTAATTTTCCTGCTCAAGAGCAAGAAATACCTACCCAATCCCGGATTGAATCAAAATCTTGACTATCCTTTGTTTTAACACCCTAAATTCTACCGATAATTCGTTCTTAAGCCCTTAATATTGGAGTCCCCCAATGTCATTTGAAAATATCTTTTTTATCGTACCAAATCCCCTTCTATCGGGTGTGATTTGGTTCATCTTGTTGAGTGTCTTGGCATACCTGTCGAGATCTTCCGCACACCAACTAATATTATCGATTACTCGTGTTTTACATAACGCATTCAAGCTTTCCTCTACTTCACTTATACGTGCCCAAAGCAAACTTGCGGAACGCAACCAAGCAGTATTGTTGGCCGCGGGGCGTGAGGGAGCTGAACACATAATTATTCGGGAATTTGAACGCATTGAATCAACTGTCAGAAACGATCTCGCAGGTTTTCCTGAACTCCGTCGCAAGCTCACCGAAACCATAAGCCAAATCGATGAGGAATATCACCAAAGCACTGATGTTCCACCAGATCCCCCAGGATGGGTAAAGGCTGTTGAAGCAATAGCACAAATACAATCCAACGGTGATCCCACCGTTCACAAAATTCTTGGGAACATCCAAACGGCTTTAAACGATGCGCAGAAGACTGCAATTGAAGAATATCGGAATACTTGCAGAAAGCGTCATGAATTGTTGAGAAAGATGGTACCTGAATGGCGAGACGTCAATCAATCTCTAACCACCGCCGACAAAAGCATCAATAGCCTCCAAGAACGCCTAAAAGTTGTCGATCAAAATATGCAAGATCAAGAAGCGATTATGGGGAAAACAGATCATGCAATGAACAAACTATCATCTTCCTCGCTAACTGACTTTTTCGTTTCAGGATTTGTCCTATTAATAGCCGCTGGTGGGGCAATGATCAACTTTCACTTAATTGCCCGACCAATGGCCGAAATGGTCGGGGGAACAAGTTTTATAGGAGCTTTTAAAGTCGCGGATATTTCAGCACTGGTAATTATCCTAGTTGAAATATCAATGGGATTGTTCCTTATGGAATCTTTGCGAATTACTCGTATGTTTCCAGTGATCAGAGCGCTTAAAGATAATATGCGCATTCGGATGCTGTGGATCACTTTTGGAATTTTATTTTCTCTCGCTAGTGTCGAGGCGGGACTCGCCTTTATGCGCGAAATCATTATGCAGGACGATCTCGCCACGAATGCCATACTCAGAGGCGGTGGAGAGGGTGTAATCGCCTCGGAATACCTTTGGATCACTACGGTCGCACAAATGGGAATGGGATTCATTTTACCTTTTGCCTTGGTATTCATGGCTATTCCATTGGAAACCTTTATTCATTCATCTCGTACTGTTATGGGCAGTCTTGGAGTCTCGTTACTGCGGAGCATGGCCTATCTATCAAGGTTAATGGGTAATTTCTGTCGATACGTTGGACATACGCTCCTTCATCTATACGATTTGCTAGCATTCGCGCCGTTATGGATCGAACGCCTTGTCACCAATCGAGGGCAACGTTCTGCGAGCCCCGTTCGGGGACAAAATGATGAAAACGACCATCACTCCACTTTAGCTGTAAAAGGGGCACACTCATGAAAATGCTGATCGCTTTTAGCCAAATAATTTTAATAACAATCTTGACGAGTTGCTCAACTCCCGAGCAAACAGGCCCTCGTACCGAAGGTGTGTATATGATTGTTGACACATCGGGAACTTACACTCAGGAATTAGGAAAAGCCCAAAAAATTATAAATGTCATTTTGTCCAAACTAGACCCTGGCGATGCTTTTGCTGTAGCCCGGATTGATACAGGTAGTTTCAGTGAGAAGGATATTATTGCTAAGGTCCGATTTGATGATCGACCAAGCACCACCAATCAACAGAAACGTCGATTTCGCAATGCGATCGATAATTTTGTGAAATCAGCTCGCCCGGCAGCCTATACAGACGTTACCGGAGGTCTTTTGCAGGGAATCGAATTTTTAAATGAACAAAGTGTTGACGGCAAAACCATCATCATCTTCTCCGACTTAGAAGAAGACCTACCAAAAGGCTATGTCCGGGATATTCCCTTTGTGCTCGATGGCTTCAAGGTCGTTGCTGTCAATGTTTCCAAACTGGCAAAGGACAACAAAGACCCTCGCAAATACATGACGCGTCTAGAAAACTGGCAACAGCGCATCGAATCTGGCGAAGGTTCGTGGCGGGTGATCAATGACCTCGACCGCCTCGATACATTGTTGCATTCGAGTTAAGGATTTAGCTCTATTTCGATATAACAAACCATAAATCCACGCTTTGCCGGATACTTCTGTCGAAGCGTGGATAATTTTTACTGTATCGATCTTCCCCTACGGAGGTACAACATCAACCCGATCGAATTAGGCTAAATCCACCCGGTAAGGCACTGAGGAAATTAATTAGCCCGAATAACAACGAAAACAAAACAATTTGTTCCGCTTCCATCCCTAAGTTACTTAAGATCAATAGCGTGGTCATTTCACGCGTCCCCCAGTCAGAAATAGAAATAGGTAAAAAAGTTAGAGCGCCAAATACCAACGGAGCCAGCAATAGAAACCTGAAACTGTCAAATTCTGTATTTAGTGCGAATGCGGCCAATCCCAAATTGGCGATCAAAAGGGTTTGAATCAATATAGAAATCAGGTAGTGCCCAGGAGACGAACGTAAATTTAGAATATCCCTTAGAGTTTCTCGGTTTAAATCAGCCTTAATGCACAATCGTGGATACATACATTTCCCAATCAGGCCCAATAACAATAGTTCAACAAATACCAACCAAATCCATTTTTCAAAATTGATACCGGACAAGCTGAAATAAAAAGGTGATAAAACGAGAATTATCCCAAACAAAACTAACTGTCCAGATAACCGATCTATAATTTGACTTGTGATAGTTGGCCACCTTCCTCCATAATCATGAACCATAGCGTATCGAGCTCCCTCCGCCATAACCAGAGTAGGACCTAATTGACCGGCGAATTGACTCGCCCAAATTGCTTTGAAATAACAGAAAAAAGGAGCTTGAATACCCAAAGCGGCACAAACTATTGCCCATCGTTTGGCAAATAACCCTACCAGACACACATTGACGATCACCATCACACCACAGATGGAAAGATTGATATGCCACAATTCTTCCCAAATTTTACTTCGATCCGAATTAAAAAGAATGATGGCGATAAGAAATATTGCCACGAAAATACGTATCCCAGAATGGTTAACCCAATTCACTGGATTCGATATACTCTTCGCATTTGAACTTTCAATATATTGGATGGGTGATTTTGGTGGAGGACAAGCCCGCCTGCAATCATTGTACGATAACGTTTTCCAACGCCGTCATTAAAAAAATCAGAGATCCCGTCCAGACAATCTATGGACTTAGAACACAAATCTAATTTACAAAACCATTTAGTAACCTGGTCAGAATGGCATGCACTAGCAATGTTAGTAGGTGTTTGGACCATTCTGGTATTCTTACCCATTGGCTATTTTTCGCCCTGGGCATTAGCTTCATTTACGACATTGATTGTGTGCTGCCGTCCTTTTTGGACCCCCAATCAAACATTCGGTTTTGCCAACACTATTACTGGATTCAGGCTAGTAGGGATCCTGGTTTTATTAATGTTCGCCAATATACCCAATGAATGGGTGATAATCGCATCTATCTTCATTTTGATCCTGGACGGCGTAGACGGTTACGTCGCTCGAAAAACGAATCTTGAGTCGGAATTCGGCGAATACTTTGACAAAGAAGTTGATGCCTTATTCATGCTCACACTCTGTCTTTTGTTATTCACTAAAAGCCAATTTGGTCTCTGGATTCTAATCCCGGGCTCGTTTAGATATTTATTCGTTTTGTATATCAAATTCTCGAATCCAACTGTATACAAAGAATACCAAAGTCCATTTTCAAAATGGATCTTCTCCTTCACAATGTCAACGTTGATTTTTGACTTTACGTCATTTCACAATATCGCATTTTTTTTAACCCTGGGAATAACTCTACTATTAGGGTTCTCCTTTCTGGTTTCCATTATACGCTTACACCGTTCGTAGCCTCCACTCTCGACTACTCAACTGATATTTTCGCAAATCTCCTTTTGCCGACTTGAAAAATATGAGTTGTACCTGAAGAAATGTTGAGTTTCGAATCTGAAACTCGCTCACCATTAATACGAACTGCCCCTTGTTTCAACATCCGGTGTGCTTCCGTCGTACTCCTTGTCAATCCAGCATCCTTTAATAAATTAGCGATCGCGTAACTGGAACCAACAGCCTTCAGATGTTGGGTCACCAGGTCGTCTGGCAGAGCTCCATGGCGAAAGCGTGCTTCAAAATTTTCCAAGGCTCTATTTGCCGACACCTTTGAATGAAAACGCTCGATGATTTCCTGGGCTAGCAAAACCTTATAGTCACGTGGATTAGCACCTTCAAGACACGAATCGCGCCATTTATTGATTTCAGCCATCGACCGAAAACTCAGCAATTCGAAATACCGCCACATTAATTGGTCAGAAACAGACATAATTTTACCGAATATTTCATCAGGTGGCTCGCTGATACCAATGTAGTTATTAAGCGACTTAGACATTTTCTGAACCCCGTCCAAACCCTCCAAAATCGGCATTGTTAATACGATTTGCGGCGATTGTTTATAGACCCCCTGTAAACGCCTACCTACCAATAGATTAAATTTCTGATCGGTTCCTCCGAGCTCCACATCTGCCTTCATTGCAACGGAATCATAGCCTTGTATCAGCGGGTAAAGAAACTCATGTATCGCGATTGGTTGACAGTTTTTGTAACGATTATCGAAATCTTCACGCTCGAGCATTCGAGCAACAGTGTGAGTTCCCGCAAGCTTTATGAGATCGGCAACATTCATCTCATTCATCCAGCTGGAATTGAACATAATTGTTGTCTTTTCGGGATCAAGAATATTAAAAATTTGTTCCTGGTAGCTTGTCGCATTTGCATTAACTTCGTCTCGGGTCAACGTCTTGCGTGTAACATTCTTGCCGGTGGGATCACCGATCATCCCTGTAAAATCACCTATGAGGAACATAGCCTCATGACCAAGATCCTGAAATTGTTTAAGTTTATTAAGTAATACTGTATGACCGAGATGTAAATCCGGCGCTGTCGGATCGAAACCGGCTTTAACTCGCAAGGGAATTCCAGTTTTCAATTTTTGCTCCAATTCCGACTCAACAAGAATTTCTTCGGCTCCCCTTTTTAAAAGCGTTAACATTTCAGAATTCGGCATTTTATTATTTGTTATCTTATGGTTACGTGTTAACAACAATAGAATTTTTAAAAACCTATTACTACTCTTTGAATTCATTTAGACATTTTTTATTGGCGACAGAGACCAAATGCCCTAAACTATAAGCATAATCCGTGACTTCAATGCGGATCGTAGGATGCAAGATATCTGTATCACAGGGTATCAAAAAATCTTAGCTTCACCCAATTAGGTTAATTGGGTATTTTTTTGACCGCTATGTGCTACAGGTATCTTGTACCCTATGTGTAGTGAAGTCACGGATTTAGGTTTTTAAGAATTGAAAATCCATGGTTTATCGATCTCGACTATAAAATACGGACTCGAGTTGTGCAAAATAAATTAATAAATTCCCTAATCCTCGGCTTAGGTATCACTATCATTGCTACTGCCAGCCATGCGTTAATAAACGCTACGTCTGACGATTCAAAAGCTAAACCCCAACAGTCAAGAATCGTTCAATCCTTAACGCTTCCAGAACGGCAAGAAAAACCACAACCTCCACAACAGTCATCTAACCAATCGGAATCCTTGATCGAGCATACAATAAAATCGGGAGAAAATTTAGCCATTATTTTTTCCAAATTAGGTTTGTCCAAAACCACGCTCCACCACATGATTGAAACCAATCATTTGACTCGAAAATTGAACTCAATTCGCCCAGGACAAAAATTAAAAATCCGAATTGATGGTCAGGGTAATCTCGTCGAACTCTTATTAGAAAAAAACCCCATACAGTCGATCATTATATCGAGGTCAGATTCTGGATTTACGGCCAAAAAGGTGAGTAAAGAAACCCAGACCGAAATAGCATATGCCCACGGACTGATCAAAAATTCGTTGTATGTCGATGCAAAAAAAGCCGGACTTTCAAACAAGCTCATCATGCAACTGGCCAATATTTTTGCATGGGATATCGACTTCGCGCTCAATTTGCGAGTAGGCGACCAATTTACGATAATCTACGAAAAGATTTTGTTAAACGGTGAACTCTTCGAAACTGGCGAAATTATTGCGGCGGAGTTTGAAAATCGTGGCATCAATTACCAAGCGCTAAGCTATACCGCGCCCAACGGCCGCTCAGATTACTATTCACCCGACGGGAAATCCCTCCGCAAGGCTTTTTTGAGATCACCGGTAGACTTTGCCCGTATCAGTTCGCGCTTTAATTTGCGGCGACGCCACCCCATTCTTAATCGAATTCGGGCACACAAAGGGGTAGATTACGCAGCGCGTACAGGGACACCAGTACGTGCAACAGGGGATGGAAAAATTGTACATCGTGGACGCAAAGGTGGTTACGGGAGAACCGTAATAATTCGCCATGCGCAAAAATATAGTACCTTGTATGCTCATTTGTCACGATACAATGGCAAACGTAAAACTGGTACCCGCGTAAAACAAGGAGACATTATCGGATATGTCGGAAAGTCCGGTTTGGCAACCGGCCCACACCTGCACTACGAATTTCGAGTAAATGGTATCCATAAAAACCCCTTGACTATTAAGCTCCCCAAATCAAAGCCTATCGCGAAACAATATTTAGCCGATTTCAAAACATCCACACAGCCATTGCTCAGCCAATTAGAAAATATAAGGACTGTTTTGGTCGCGCAATCCAAGTGAATAGCGACGAGACGTAGTAGCAGCAGAAACAAAAGGATAATATAGGAACAGAATAGCGCTTCGATAGTCGCGCATTAACATGTAAGAAGGTACTGCTTTGGCAAATATCCCCCTTAGGGCTTCACCCTGCCGCTACCGAAAAAGTACCGCGGCCTTTGATTTTATGGAGATCCGGGCTGCAGTTTTGTGTCGAAGATTAAACCGAAAAGGATGAACCACAACCGCAGGTTGTAGAAGCGTTTGGGTTACGAATAATAAATTGTGCGCCAGACAAATCTTCTTTGTAGTCAATTTCTGCACCGGCCAAATACTGAATACTCATTGAATCAACCAACACAGTAACCTCTCCATTTTCGATTTTGGTGTCGTCGTCTTGAACGTCTTTGTCGAGGGTAAACCCGTATTGGAAGCCTGAACACCCTCCACCCGTTATATACACCCTCAAATTTAGATTTTCTTCAGCGTCATCCGCTATTATTTGACTAACCCGATTCGCCGCGTTATCCGTAACAACAATCGCATTTTGACTTTCACCCATTTCCAATCTCTATTTCATAGCAAAGCAGTGAAGCATTATGACCCAGCGGCATATTTAACGTCAAGTTGTAACAGCGCGCTCTGCTTTGTGATCTTTAACTCGTTCGCTTTTCCGCTTATCATGGCGAAACGACGACGTATTCTCCTGACTAAGTTTAGGCTGTTGTTCGATTTTTGGGTTTACATCTTTTTTTTCTGGTACAGCTGCATCCAGATCTTCGATATGAATCAACCGGCCATTAACCGATGCACCCTCGGACATTTCGATGAGTTTGTAGCTCACATCACCAAAAACTTTCGACTTGGGCGCTAATTCTATCCGCTCCGAAGCATATACGTTACCCTGCACTTCGCCATTCAGAATGACCAACGGTGCATTCACCTCTCCTTCGATTACACCAATTTCACTCAAAGACACAACGGTGTGATGATCACCTCGTATTTTGATATTCCCTTTGATTCTACCGTCGATATGCAAACCACCCGAGAAAACCACGTCACCCCGTATCTCCGTGCCTTGCCCTATTACAGTAGAAATTTGATTTTCCTTCATTTTTTTCTGGCCCTTCTTTCCAAACATTACAACACCCCCTCCTAAACTATTGGTTGTTACGATAAATAAAAGCTTTCACGAAACCGACACTTTTGGCGTCTATTATAATTGCAGTGTAGACCAAATAACGATAATCGATAGCTTAGTAGGCTGTTTCTGGTATTCGAATTTATCTGCTCTTCAAACTTTTGCTCCTAAACCCGGATCATTAGATTTGGTCAGTTCGTTCCAACTCCAATTTTTAGTGATATTTTTTGCACCTCTAGATTTAGGCACAACCTGCACAGTCACTATTTCTGGGACAAATCCATCTGGAAATGAAAAAGATCCAATAAGTAACCGAAAATGCCGAAACTTAAAAGCAAGCTTCCCATTATGATCTTTGGCGATATCCGCCAATTTTAATGTTCTGTCCTTTCCCGCTAACTTACCTTTAAACGTCATATGAACCAACCCTTTAACAACACCTTTTTTACCGATTCCCCGAGATAGTGCCAGGCGAAATTGGGGTATTGTCCCTTGAATAATCTTAAAATCTTGAATAAAGAGGGTCTTATCCTTAGTTTCAGGCGAAACTATACGACGATAAAATGCAAGTTCCTGCCGAGTCTCCGACAACTCATCCTGGAGCTCAGCCATTGAATTTTGAGCGTGTTGAACGGCTAGTCGATCAATTTCACTAGAGCTTCGAAGAATCGCGATTTCCTTACCTTTTTTGGTATCACTTTTTGATATTCGCTCGAATTCCGTTGACAACCGTTCTCTTTCGTCAAGCGCAGCTTGGGCTGACTTGTCTACGAAATACCGCCCCACCAGTAACCCACCCGCAAAAGCTAAAACTACAGCTATCACAATTAAAACTTTACTGGTCCGCCGAGCCATAGTCGGTTGGAAAATGAGCTTGTGCCCAATTGTTAACACCAAAATTCTACCTCCTAAATTTGAATAGGGTTTTCAGGAAAATCGAGGTCAAGAACATAATTCTTCTAAAATCCTGCACCACGTCCTCTTAGCACCAATCCCCAAGCCTTAATATTATGGGTAAATCCCAAACGCATTTAACCCTAGCGATTCATCAAACCCAAAGGATAAGTTCATGCATTGTACGGCCTGCCCCGCCGCACCTTTTACTAAGTTATCAATAACCGATAGCACGACAATGACTTGGTCATTTTGTGGGCGGTGAAGGGCAATCTGACAACGGTTCGAGCCTTTAACATCCCCGGTACGTGGATGGGCTCCTTTAGGAAGTACATCCACGAATATTTCGGTAGCATAACGTTTCTCGAATATAGCCTGTATGTCCACATCCTTATCACGTAAAGTAGCGTACAGAGTTGCATGGATCCCTCGAATCATAGGAACCAGATGGGGTACAAATGTCAAACTAACAGAGTGGCGCGAAAACCTATCCAATTCCTGACAAATTTCCGGCAAATGGCGATGTCCGGATGCTGAATAGGCTTTAAAACTCTCCCCAACTTCACTCATCAATGCCGTCACTTGCGCTTTGCGACCCGCCCCACTCAATCCCGATTTGACATCGGCAATCAGATGCTCGCTATCCACCAAATCGGCTTCTATAATGGGCATAAACCCCAATTGGACTGCTGTTGGGTAACATCCCGGGCAAGCGATTAGCTGTCCCTCCGCAATCTGATCACGGCTGGTTTCGGGCAAACCGTATACGGCTTGTTCCAATAACTCTGGGCACCTATGAGGTTCGCCATACCACTTTTCCCATACCTCTGGATCCTTGAGCCTGAAATCCGCCGATAGATCGACCACCCTTATACCAGCATCTAACAATATCGGGGCCATACCCATAGCCGTGCCATTCGGAGTTGCAAAAAACACCACATCACATGCTGATTCCATAAGGAATTTCACATCGGGCTCGCAAAAAACGCAATCAACCGCACCTCGCAAGTTGGGGTATAATTCGCTCACCGCAACGCCTTTGTCTGACCGTGAAGTGACAGCTGTTATTCTAACTTTGGGATGGTGAGCCAGGATACGTATCAATTCAACACCGGTATAACCGGTACCCCCAACTATACCTGCATTAATCATATTGTGAAGTATTCTGAATCCTATAAATGTTTAAAAAGGAGATTAGGTACTCAGCTGAAATTTCGGTCCAAATGGACATTAACGCTTGAATTCTAATGATACAATCTTTGCTTAAGATTACCCAATCTATTCGCGATAAATTCAATACCGCATCATCTCACCCATTGTTTTCCCCCACAACCTGGAGGCAACGGCTGGTATTTTGGGCTGGTGCAATATTAATCGGCATGGTGATAGTTCTCCTCATTAATCTTAGCGAATGGTCAGGATCAATATCTAGAAAAATCTACCACCATTCAATTTGGTTTAGTTTTATTCTCGCACCTCTTGGATTGGCTTTGACTACGTGGATAACCTACCGGTTTTTTCCAGGGTCTGAAAACAGTGGTATCCCGCAAGTAAAAGCCGCCCTAGAAATCGATGAAAAACTCGAGGAGAGAAACCGTTTGGTTTCAATTCGTATTGCCCTTGGGAAAATGATCCTCCCGATTATGGGTCTATTTTCCGGTGCATCTGTTGGCTTAGGAGGACCATCGGTTCAAATAGGCGCCTCGATCATGACATCACTCGGTAAAGCGGTGAGGTTTCCTGCCCATTATCTCGAAAAGGGGCTGATACTTGCCGGTAGCGCAGCCGGTTTCGCCGCAATGTTCAGTGCCCCACTCACCGGTATAGTCTTTGCGATTGAAGAAATGGGGAGATCGCTGGAAGAACGAATAAGCAGCTTAGTTTTAACTGCGATAATATTTTCGGGGATCACCGCTTATGCGTTTTTGAATACCTACATTTTCTTCGATGACCAATCTCTAGTAATGCCTTGGGGTTTCAGTTGGCTGGCAATCCCTCTCTGCGGGGTTATCGCCGGGCTTTTAGGAGGGCTCTTTAGCATCATTATTATAAAAGGTGGGCAAGTACTTTCCAGCACCCACATCCCTATTGTGGGGATAGCCTTTTTTTGTGGACTTATCATTGCTATTACAGCTGTTTATTCCGGTGGTATTACTTTGGGCACCGGGTATCTAGAAACCAAAGAAATACTCAACAATCCATCAAGAATGGATCCTTTTTACCCACTTTTAAAAACGATCGCTACTATTGCAACTGCATTCAGCGGGATTCCGTCAGGTATCTTTGTCCCATCACTATCCATAAGTGCCGGACTCGGCGCCAACTTAGCTGACTGGTTCCCGGTCGCACCCGTTACCGCTATGATATTACTCGCCATGGTGGGTTACTTTTCTGGAATGTTACAATCTCCCATCACTTCGTTTGTACTGATCATGGAAATCACCGATGCACATGAAATTTCCATACCGCTCATGGCCACGGCATTTATAGCGGCAGGCACTTCAAAGATGATCTGCCAAGTACCGCTTTACAGAGCACTTTGCGATGCCTATACTTCGAATGAGGGGCGATTGCGTCCAAAATAAACCGGTTAGGATTATACCGAAATGGTGCCGAACGATTTTGAACATACTAATTACCATACCTTATTTCCCTCGCCATTAAATGCACCATGCTTTGGTTAAAGGCTTTTCATTTGATTTTCATGGTCACGTGGTTCGCGGGACTTTTTTATCTACCTCGCCTTTTCGTTTATCACAGCCTCAGCAGCGATCAACCTAGCCGGGAAAGATTTAAAATAATGGAACGCAAGCTCTATTATGGCATCATGACCCCCGGGATGATATTGACATGGGTATTCGGTATCTGGATGTTAAGCGAATACGCTTGGGATGTGTATGGCCAAAGTGGTTGGCTTCACACAAAACTGGTATTACTTACACTATTGGTGGTCTACCACATTTTCTGTGGCAAATGGACGGCAGATTTCAAACAAGAGAGAAATCAAAATAGCCACGTATTCTTCCGTTGGATCAATGAAATACCGGTATTCTTTCTTGTTGCAATCGTTCTCCTGGCCACGTTGAAACCTTTTTGAGTTGTCCCTTTCGTTCACCTCTATTTTGGGGTTTATCTAATGGATATCACCAGTGTTTTATCCATCTTCGTAGCGTTGATTGGATGTTTGATTTCGACACACCGCAAAATCAGAAGATGATTGAGGCGATATCACAACATAAAGACATATCAAATCTGATTAGCGGCCCTGAGCGAAAAAAGTTGCTTTTGCGCATTCACAAGCTGCCTACCCCACACGAGAATATATCCGGTCTGCCACATGAGGAGACTGTCTTCCTGCTTGATGTCTTTGGATAGACTAAGATTTAGGCCTCTTTTCAATTCAAAATATATATCGGCAAAATCACCCGCCAAGCTTCCTGTCATATCGACTACATCATCATCTGTGTCAAATTCCAACATATAGGCATCGCGCTCGCCCAATTTGTCGTTCAATTTGCAATACAGTTCGAATCTTTCCCCTAAATCTGGAACCGAAAAATAACTATACTCGATACTGCGATCGTCCAAATGCGTCATCGCCATTTGCAATCGAGATAATAACCGGCCCATATCACCGAGCCATTGCCTGTTCTCGTATATTTCCACGTGTTCAATCAACAAACAAAAATCACTTGCTGCATTAACTAACTCGCAAAAATAACCGTTTCGATCAGACACCTTCTACTAATTAATTGACAATAAATTCATTGGTCTAATTATAGTCAAACCACCCAAATTCGCTAACATTGCTCTTCGAACACACTGAATAAGACACCGAACTAAAACAACTGGAACTCCACCCCACCAAAAAATCTAAATGGGAGAACACAAAGCTCAAAGAGCACATATCTAATAACAATTAGGCCACTACCCAAGAATAGAAATCATCAGAAAGATGAACCAAATTAAATTAAATATTCAATCATTATAAAGCGAATACTTGCCTTAATTAACAACCAATCCAACCGAATTGGGTCTGAACGATTCTAGCAAAATAAAAAGCACTACAAATCATCCCGTTTCTTAAAAATGCAGTAACCATTCATGAAGGCGACCACAAAACACTGTAGCGAAAAACCCTAAGACTACATCGCCACGTTCCAGAAGAGCGGCTACCCGGATTCTGTCTGAGTTACTCTATATGCAAAGCAATAGCTAATCTAATATCCATGACCCAAAATCGACGTTAAGTCCGATCTAGCAATATAATTCATTGATCCCACTATTCTTCCTGGGTCTTATTGATTTTCTCACACATTAATAACCCAATCTGACACTGCTATCTTGCAATACGAGATAGACTCTACATGGCTTTTTCCCTTCAACACCTCATTGTAAAATCATGGTGTCAAAAATCATAGAAGTGGCCCCCTCCGATTGGACAATGCACTCGGAGGGAACCGTCTATCAAGACAGGAGGGGGACCGGACTCGATAGATAGTGCCTGACAATTAATCAATACAGCAATGATTACCTTTAGCTCCAATAAGAGATAACGTAATCTTGTTTAAGAATCTTTGAGATTCAACCCTTGAAGTTGCCATTCACCGCTAGCAATAAACTGAATCCTGCAAGCATATTCCTTTAGTAAGTTGTCGCCCGTCTCATCTTTTACCCAAAATTGGGATTGAATTAAATATCTACCCGATGACAAGTTCCAGGCCTTGTAATCATTGCTCAAAAATTCAATTTCAGCTAATTCACCCACGTCTTGGACCACCCACTTATTACATTGGATAAAAGCCTCATGGGATCGGTTTTTATGAATTTCTAGTTTGGAATCCACCAATGTGATGGTATCCGGCTCTTCATATTTGTTTTGAAAAAGACTCGACCCTATCCAAGGCACTAAATATAGAAATGCTGACACCAGTATTGTGTACTTAATGATTTCCGCTAGGTTCCATTTATTGATCAAAATTTCACCTCCTGACCTAGCATACGCCAAAACGATACGCATTCCGGTCACATTATCTTTGAATTCGTTAAACGACTGTTCGCATACTGGATCGATCAATTTTCGAATCAAGTATTTAATACCGTATTATTAGTAAATTTCTATATAAGTCAAGTTTTGTCCAATATCTTTTATTTTTTATTGGACTTATCATGGTTTACCGTTACAATAGAGTCCCATTCGG
>CAZZET010000005.1:10752-41179 GCA_964653275.1 uncultured Methylococcales bacterium | reverse complement strand
GTTTACCGTTACAATAGAGTCCCATTCGGAGTCGTAGATTCTTCTATCTAACACAAAGTATGGTGAACAAGACTGGTCATTTAAACGATGCGTCATGTAAGTATCGATCGAGAAATTCTATGCGGAGTAGTCATTGATGTTGCTTCTTAAAAAAGCTGTGTGGATCAATTTCAATTTTGCTGTTCTTGCCCAAATTATTGGCTCGATTGCTTTGCTCAATAACCCTTCACTACTCTTTGGGGAAGAATTATATTTCTATGGACCTTTGCGGAATAATCTTTTGATTATCACCACCAACCTCGCAGGGATTCAGCTGGTGCTATGGGTGACACGTTATACCAAAAATGGTTACGCTGAGGCATTGCTGATGGGGCTGTTTTTGATTCTTTGTGGATTTGGAACAAGGGTGTATTCTGCGACCAATTCGATTCCGCTTGATAACACGTTACTGTATTACGGCCTTTATATTGGTGGGTCACATCTACTCTATTTCCTCATAGCGCCCAAATGTAAAGAACGTGTACGGCACGAAGCCGATGAAGCCGATTAAAAAATAATGATCAATCGGACAGTAATACGATTCCATATTCTTCCAGGTATCGGCTGCTTAATTTTCACTCCCATAGCTGTAGCTCTGTCGGTCAGTGTAGATATTACCAATGTGCAAAAGGGCGATGGTCCGGTAATGATTGCACTATGTGTGGACCCAATTCGCTTTAAGCAAAGAAATTGCCAATTGGTCCGCAAGATAAAAGCGTCTAGCAAGAGTGTTGAAGTCAGTTTTAGCAATATAAAACCTTCGGGATATGCGGCAATTGTCTATCAGGATTTGAACAACAATGGGCAATTCGATAAGAATTTTTTTGGGATTCCGGAAGAACCTTTTGGATTTAGCGGCAATCCCAATTTGAAATTTGGCGCTCCAGACTTTTTGGAATCCCGTGTACTCATAGAAAAGCCTCATACCCGCATTCCGATTACACTAATTGGGAACAAGTAATCGCGTAATGCGCATTCAATACCCACTGCCAAATAATCTAATAACCAGCGAAGGAATCAAATTTCGATGACCCCATCAATAATTATCATGGGTGCAGGCCCTGGCGGACTCGCTGCTTCGATGCTACTAGCGGCAAAGGGGTTCAAGGTCGATGTTTACGAAAGGCTAAACCATGTTGGTGGTCGATCCGGAAGGATTGATATCGACGGGTTCAGATTCGACCGGGGTCCAACCTTTTTTTTATACCCAGAAATTCTTCGGCAGATTTTTGCGAGTTGTGGGAGAAATCTGGATGATGAAATCGAACTCATTCGTCTAGACCCGCAGTACCACCTTATTTTTGAAAATCACAGTGACATCAAGGCAACGCCAAACCTGGCGCGCATGTACTCGGAAATTGCCCGTTTCTCAAAAACCGATGCAGAAAACCTGAAACATTTCATCGATGACAATCGGAAAAAATTTCGACTATTTTCACCTGTACTCCAACAGCCTTTCGACAGCATTCAGGATTTGTTTTCCCCTACCCTATTGAAGGCTTTACCTTTACTCAAACCCTTTCGATCGGTTGACAAGGATTTACAAAAATATTTTAAACACCCCTTAATTCGACTCGCCTTTTCATTCCAAAGTAAGTACTTGGGAATGTCGCCTTTTCAATGTCCAAGCTTGTTCACGATTTTATCTTACATGGAGTATGAATACGGAGTCTTTCACCCACGAGGCGGTTGCAACGAAGTGATGAATGCGATGGCTCGGGTTGCTCAACAACTTGGCGTGCAATTTCATCTTAACGACCCGGTCCAAAAACTTAATTTTAAGGGCAAACGCTTTTATTCGGTAGAAACCAAACAGGGGACCCAGTGCGCAGATTCCCTTGTGGTTAATGCAGATTTCGGGCATTTCGTCGAACGTTTCGTTCCCCAGTCACTATTAAAAAAATGGAATCATTCGAAAATAAATAGAAAGCAGTTCTCCTGCTCAACCTTTATGATGTACCTTGGTATTAAAGGACGTTACGATCATCTGGAGCACCATACGATATTTTTAGGTGAGGAATACGAACGGTTTCTTGCACAAATCGAGCAAGGTGGGATTCTACCTGAGAATCCGTCTATCTACATTCACAATGCCAGTGTAACGGACGACTCCTTGGCCCCTAAAGGCTGTAGTGGCTTATATATCCTTGTACCCGTCGCAAACCTTTCCAATCCGGTTAACTGGAACCTGCATACAAAACAATTCAGAAGAATAGTTTTGGATCGATTGAAAACATTGGGACTCGTGGATCTCGAAAAGCGTATCGTAGTTGAAAAGATCGTAACACCGGTACAGTGGCAATCAGATCTCGCCATCCACCACGGGGCAACTTTCAATTTATCCCACTGCTTAAACCAGTTACTATTGTGGCGCCCAAATAACCGTTTCGAAGAGTTAGAATCAGTCTATCTGGTTGGTGGTGGCACCCACCCTGGTAGCGGTCTTCCTGTTATCTTCGAAGGCGCCCGAATTACATCGGAATTACTAGCCAAAGATGCACAATTAAAAAACTTGAATCCATACATTTCAACGGAAAACGTCATTAACCCAATTAGCTAATGCACCTAATCAGTAGGCGATGAATCGACATAAAAAAATTGCAGTTATCGGCGGAGGTTTGGGCGGTTTGGCGGCGGCGTGTACTCTCGCCGCCCGTGGATACTCGGTCAATTTATTTGAGAAGAACAGTTGGCTTGGCGGGAAAGCGGCCCTTTTAGAAGCTGAGGGGTTTCGATTTGATATGGGACCGACCATACTTACATTGCCACGAGTACTTGAACGAATATTCGCGGAAGCCAGTCAATCGCTTTCCGAGCAAATCGAGCTGATCCGTCTTAACCCACAATGGCGCTGTTTTTTCTCTGACACGTCAATATTGGATCTGGTAGAAGATCCCCAATCCATGGCTGTCAACCTTGATCGGTTCACCTCAAACAAACTCGATAGCGACGGCTATAAAAAGTTTCTTGGCGTCTCTTCAAAACTGCACACAATCTCCGACCGCTTTTTTTTCTGGAAATCGGTAGAGGATTTGCGAGATACAATTGATGTTAAAAAAAATTTCGACCTCAATACCTTAAAGGATGTTTTAAGTTTAAGAATGGGGTATTCGGTTGCCCAAACGGTTAGAAAGCATATCAAGGATAAAAAAGTCGCCCAGATGATCGATCACTTCGTTCAATACGTGGGATCATCACCACTTTCCTCACCCGCTGTATTGTGTTCGATCGCCCATATGCAGACTCACGATGGGATTTGGTACCCAAAAGGTGGGACACATAGCGTCGCCTGCGGGCTCGAAAAACTAGCTCGGGGATTGGGTGTTGCGATTCATACCAATCAAGAAATCAAACGCATCCAAGTGATTGAAAGATGCGTTCGAGGAATTGAAATGGCCGACGGTGAAATGATAGAGTATTCAGCCGTAGTTTCTAATATGGATGCGCTGAGAACCTATAAGGAGTTGTTTACCGACGGTGATATCCAACCGTTCAAATGGAGGCGCGACGAGCCGGCTTGTTCCGGCGTAGTTTTGTATTTGGGCTTGAAAAAACGCTACGATCATCTCCTCCATCACAATTTTGTGTTTTCGGAAAACCCTGAAGACGAATTTGCGTCGATATACAAAAAAGGCGAACCTGCTCCCGATCCCACCTGCTATATAGCGGCCCCAGCGCAAACAGACCCCTCTGTCGCACCGCCGGGTGGAGAAGCCTTATATGTGCTGGTCCACACGCCGTATCTTAGATCCCACCATAATTGGCGGGAACTATTCCCGAAATATCGTCGGATTATTCTAGAAAAACTTGCCCGCTCAGCGGGAATGGAGGATATTGATAATCGCATCGTTTTTGAATCAAATTTGACTCCACAGGACATACACGATCGTTATAAGGTCTTAAACGGTGCTATATACGGGTTGTCTAGTCACGGGAAATTCCTCGGTGCTTTTAAACCCGGAAATCGCAGCCGTAACGTTTCCGGACTTTATCTCGCCGGAGGCGCAGCGCACCCTGGCCCAGGAATGCCGATGGTTATGATGTCGGGCTGGATTGCCGCTGATTCGCTGGATCACGATTTAACAGACTCGGCAAATTAACTTCATAACGATTCCGTATTTACAAATGAACCAGCACCCAGATGATGCTCGATCAGTGATTGACCAGCGCTCACCGAGATTGCTGCTTTGTTTTGCGATTTATTTACGATGGTATTTAAAACGAAACTTTCACAGCCTTCGAATTCTTAAAACCGGCTTACCGGTTGATGCAGGTGACAAACCGCTTGTCATTTATTCGAATCATCCTTCGTGGTGGGACCCACTGATATATATCCTCATTGCTAACCAAAAATTCTCCTCTCGAATAGGTTTCGGTCCCATGGAATTAAAGGCATTGGAAAACTACGCGTTTATGAAACGCCTTGGAATCTACGGTGTAGACAGTGAGTCGCGGCAGGGAATTCGTACATTTTTAAGGGTTTCCAAACATCTGCTTTCGATCCCGAATCATTGCCTTTGGGTAAGCGCTCAAGGCGAGTTTTCTGATCCGCGTAGTCGCCCTCTTGGCTTACGACCCGGCATCAGTTACCTGCTAAAGAACTGCCCTGAGTCAATATTCATGCCCATGGCAATCGAGTACCCATTCTGGGATGAGCGCTACCCTGAAGCATTGGTTTCGTTTGGACAGCCCATTGAGTCAGTAAAACTGAAACAGCTTCCTCGCAATAACATCATGTCGATTCTTGATAGTCTTCTCTGCCAATCCATGGATGACCTTGCCAAGATGGCGGCAACTCGCGAACAAAAACACTTTGAAACAGTGCTGGAAGGCAATTATGGCGTCGGTGGTATTTATCATCTGACACAACAGCTTAAAGCACGTTTTTTTGGTAAATCCTATCACCCGAAGCATGGGGATATCAAAATTAATGAATGAGGAACTATTACTCGTCTGCACGTCGTTAACCAGCATTTCAGGGATTTTTATTCTCTGGAATCTAAAACTATTTACGCCGCTTGCCATGCCCAAGAGGGAGTTAACATCCTCCATATCGGTTTTGATTCCAGCCCGAAACGAAGAAGGGAATATAGAATTAGCCATCAAGTCGGTGTTAGCAAACCGTGGCGTGGACTTTCAGATTATTGTTGGAGACGATGGTTCGACCGATCAGACAGCAACCAAAGTCAAAGAAATAGCCATAACCCATCCTCAGGTCTCACTGGTTAACATACCACCCTTACCCAATAAGTGGGTTGGCAAACAACACGCCTGCCACATACTATCCCAACATGCGCGGCATTCTCTACTATTGTTTATGGACGCCGATGTCCGATTAAAAGATAGTTTTCTAGCTCGTATCATCGCGCATATGGAATCGCACCAAATCGATCTTCTCAGTGGTTTTCCACACCAACAAACCATTAGCTTTGGCGAAAAGCTGATTATCCCGCTGATACATTTTCTTCTAATCGGTTATCTTCCTCTCTGGGGGATGCGCCATTCAAAACTCGTCGGTTTCGGCGCTGCTTGCGGCCAACTCATCGCCGTGCGGCGGCAAGCCTACGATAAAAGCGGGGGCCACCATGCCATTGGCGAGCTGATGCACGATGGTTTGGCAATTCCGCGCAATTTTAGAAAAGCCGGTTTTAATACCGACGTTTTTGACGCATCAGGCGTTGCTAGTTGCCATATGTATTCCAATTGGCTCGAGGTCTGGCGAGGATTATCAAAAAATGCAACTGAAGGGATGGCGACGCCGACGGGTCTGCCGGTCTGGACTATTTTATTATCGGGTGGGCACGTTTTTAGCTTTTTCCTCGTTTTTTTATTCTTGTGCACATCAACCCCACTTATTTTCTTGTCTTGGGCGCTTTTAATATCTCTTTTTTCCATCGCACAACGTTTAATCCTCGCCATTCGATTCAATCAATCCTTTGCAAGCGCACTACTCCATCCTTTTGGAATTCTAGTGCTTTTGGGTATCCAATGGACGGCATTCATCCGGTCGATGACTGGAAACAAATGCCAATGGCGGGGACGCAGTTATATTGGACGTTAATCCACGATAATAGCTAAACCAATACCACAAATTAAAAAGGCTTCGATGAAACACCTTGAGCAGGCTTTTTACGCGGCTAAAACGGCCCATCTGGAACAGCCGTTTGTTCCACTTGACGAACGCCGACGCTTACTCACCGGCCTCCAACGTAATCTGATCGACAATAGAGACAGGATTGTAGAAACACTGAACAATGATTTCGGCAAACGATCCAGTCATGAAACCCTTATCGCCGAGGTATTTTCATCGGCGTTTGCCCTACAGTACGCATCACGACATCTCAATTCTTGGTCATGCCCGAGACGGCAGCATATTCCATGGTGTTTTCAACCAGCCAAAGCCCAGTTATTACCCCAAGCACGAGGAGTGGTTGGTATTATCTCGCCCTGGAACTATCCCATTTATCTGAGTCTAGCACCCCTTGCTAGTGCCCTTGCCGCGGGTAACCGGGTATTCTTAAAAATGTCTGAGCTCACAACTAACACCGCAAAACTCCTGATCGAACTAACCGATAGCCTGCAATCTGACTTGATCCAAATTTTCGTCGGTGATGGGGATTTGGGTCATCACTTTGCCGCCCTCCCTTTCGACCACCTAATGTTTACCGGATCAACTTCAACCGGTATCAAGGTGATGAAAACAGCATCGCATCATCTAACCAGTATCACCCTCGAACTGGGTGGCAAATCTCCCGTGGTAATCGCTGCCGATGCCGATATTTCGAAGATCATTGACCGCATCAGCTTTGGTAAGCTCTTTAACGCAGGACAAACCTGTATAGCACCCGATTATGGATTTGTTCATGAATCCAAGATGGACGAGTTTGTACGGCAATTCCAGCAGAGCGTTCGGCGTCTGTACCCCTCTTTTGCCGACAATCCGGATTATACAGCGATCATCAGTCAGAACCACTTCGACCGATTAAATCGATGGGCAAATGAAGCCAAGCAAAGTGGGTGTGATTTCGTCACAATAGGCGATCAGGATGAAATCCACAATAACGAACGTATTTTTGCCCCGGTCTTGTTGATCAACCCGGTAAATGAGCTGTCAGTAATGAAAGAGGAAATCTTCGGACCAATTTTTCCAATTCTAACTTTCACGTCTATTAGTGAAGTTCTGGATGACATCAATCAGCGGCCACACCCACTGGCGATCTATCTATTTAGCCACGACAACGATTTGATTAATCGTTTCAAGATCGGAACCCAATCGGGAGCCTTGAGTATCAATGAGACACTGGTCCACGCCGGCATTGAAACCATTCCATTCGGGGGTGTCGGTGACAGCGGAATGGGCGCTTACCACGGCAAAACAGGATTCGATACCTTTAGCCACTTAAAACCTGTATTCAACCGAAAGCGCCCAAATTTGAATGCCTTGCTGTCCCCTCCCTTTGGTAAAATTGCCGATCGCATTATTTGCTTTTTGCTTAAGCAATAGCTCAAGGTTTCTTAGGACTTTTGTTAAAAGCATGTCCAATCTTTGGTTATGACTCAAATTGACCCTGACCGAGCACCGATATTTATTGTAGGCAGTGGCCGTTCCGGCACCACACTGTTGCGCCAGATATTGAATTCCCACCCCCACATCCACATTACCCAGGAAGCTGGGTTTTACTTGGGATCGGAATTCGTTCCAGCACGCGCAAACACGAGCGATTGGATTGAATGTTATTTTCGATCGTACTTTTTTGCGGGGTTAAACATCGATCCCGAAATCATTCGAAAAGATCTTAACGATAGATTCTGCTTTTCGGTACCAAAGAAAAACATAGCGGATGCCTACCGGGCAATCATGCGGTGTGTTGCCAGCCAATACGGGAAGTACCGATTTGGCGATAAAACGCCCCTCCACACCCTTTACTTAAACCGTATATTTAAAGATTTTCCGGACGCCCGTGTAATCCATATCGTCCGCGATCCGAGAGCGACAATATTCTCACTCTCACAGATGCCGTGGGCACCAGGCAGTATTTCCCTAAACATAGGGTATTATCACTCCCAGCTAGCCAACATTAGCAAATTTCGTGACCGTATTCTGGAAATTCGGCTTGAAGATTTAACCATAGATACAGCCGGAACCCTTAAAAAAGTGCTTCACTACGTCGGTGAACCTTGGCACACCGCAGTGCTGAACCACACTAAATATGCGCCGGTTGACGATATGCGGTCTTACCCTTGGTTACAAGGTGTTACCCAACCCATCAAACAGCCATCAGACCAATGGCAAAGAAAATTAGATTCTGAATGGGTATGGCTGATCGAAAAAATTAATCATCGTTTTTTACGACAATATGGCTACCCATTAACGTCTGGAAAGTTAAAACACCCAAGTATCCGTGCAATATCCATTATCTCAGCAGACCTCGTCGAAGCGATAAAATGTTCCTGGCGGCTGGTCGTGCTGATTCGGAAGCTGGCAGGACGTTACCCGGCTCCACCCCAGGAAATCGAAAAACTCTTGATGGAAATTAATTCAAACGCGGAATCGTACGTACCACCTCTATAACGGGTCTCGATTGCTTCACAAAAATTTGATCCTATCCTGGAATTCATCCAAATTCCGCAAAATTGCACAGTTTGGCGGAATTTCATTTTTGCTTAGAGCCTCGGCCGCCTTACCGCCCACCCACACCTGGCTTAAAGAGTCCATCGCTTCGCACAATCGCCAAAGGTCTGCAACTCGATCCTTTTCAAGCGGTTGGTACACCATGCTGAGAGTAACAACCTTTGCGTTAATCTGTTTTGCCGAGACGATAATTTCATCCACTGGCAAATTCGGGCCAAAATAGTAGCAATTTAATCGGTGGCTTGCAGCGATATAAGCACTCAGTAATATACCAAAAGCATGGGGCTCGCCAGTTAATGTAGTGAACAATACCTTGGGTCCAGCGCGCTGTTTTTGATAGATGTTGATCACTGAAACAAGCCGTCGCTCAATACTCGACGAAAGTAAATGCTCTTGGGCAACATTAATTTCATGCCGATGCCATTTTTCACCTATTTCCCGAAGCGTTGGAGCCAATATATCCCTTGCAGCTTCCAACGGGCTCATACTGGTTAGAGCAAGGCCAAGCGCTTCATCGATTAAATCACTTCGATATTCCTTGGCCGATTCGATCAGC
The DNA here is from genome assembly GCA_964653275.1 of uncultured Methylococcales bacterium. GTDB lineage: Bacteria > Pseudomonadota > Gammaproteobacteria > Methylococcales. Next base: position 31,952 of record CAZZET010000005.1, on the reverse strand, counting down.
TGCGAGATTAGACATTGGGTCTCCTCTGCTTTAGGCTCACCCAACTGACTTTCCTTGAGATATTGACGCAACTGGTCATTGTCCAGGTTTACAAGCCGCCCTATAGGATTTCCTAGATTGACAACGCTACTTAACAAACGTAAGCGCACCACATCGTCTGGGCCATAAATCCGGCGCTGATTTTCATCACGAAGTGGAATAACAGCCCCATATCGACGTTCCCACGCCCTTAAAGTATCAGCACTAAGCCCTGTTAAGCTACTAACCGATTTAACTGAATACATACTCGTCAAGAAATGGTTAATTTAAGTTTGTTAACCACCCTAATTATCTGTAAGCCTACAGGCTAAAAGCGCGACCGTTGCTGCTGTATGAGTCCACCGACAACAATCTTCTGTGCATTTTCCTGTTTTCCTTTACCAGATGGTGGATAAAACGAATTGGATCCAGTGTCTTCCTCATCTTTGGGTGGCTCAATTCGTTTACCTGCCATCAGTTCGTCTATTTGTAACCGGTCGATGGTTTCCCAATTCATCAGAGCATCTGCCATATTATGCAGAATATCCATATGCTCAGTTAGGATAGATTCAGCCCGTTTGTAATTCCGGTCGATCAGAGATCGAATCTCGTCAGTAATCATGTGCGAAATTTCCCCAGATACTGCATTCGACTGGCCACCCGGTCGTCCAAAAAATGCTTCACCCTCATCTTCGCTGTAAGAAAGTGGACCCATTTTGTCGGACAACCCCCATTTGGTGACCATATTTCTGGCTAGCTCGGTCGCCCGTTCTATATCGTTGGACGCACCGGTGGTGACTTTCTGATAACCAAAAATAAGTTCTTCGGCCAAACGACCGCCATATAAGCTGGATATCTGACTTTCCAATTTTTGCCGACTGGCACTATAACTATCCGCTTCGGGTAAAAACATAGTAATACCTAGGGCGCGGCCTCTCGGCATAATACTGACTTTGTAAACTGGGTCATGTTGCGGAACCAACCTCCCGACAATGCAATGTCCCGCTTCATGATATGCCGTGATACTTTTTTCCTCATCACTCATCACCATTGATTTGCGCTCTGTTCCCATAAGGATTTTGTCCTTAGCTTTTTCCAGATGCGCCATTGTGACAAGCGTATCGCCAGCTCTCGCCGCAAATAATGCGCCTTCGTTAAGCAAGTTGGCAAGATCAGCACCCGAGAAACCTGGCGTTCCGCGCGCAATATATTTCAGTTCGACATCGTCCGCCGCGGGTATTTTTTTCATATGCACCTTCAGGATTTGCTCTCGACCCCGCAAATCGGGAAGCCCAACAGAGATTTCACGATCGAAACGCCCTGGACGAAGTAATGCCTTATCGAGTACGTCGGCACGGTTGGTCGCGGCAATCAAGATCACTCCATCGTTACCCTCAAAACCATCCATTTCCACGAGTAATTGATTTAGTGTTTGTTCTCGTTCATCATTCCCCCCGCCAAAACCAGCACCTCCGCGTTGTCGACCCACGGCATCGATTTCATCAATGAATATAATACAAGGTGCTTCTTTTTTAGCTTGTTCGAATAAGTCACGAACACGCGAAGCCCCAACGCCAACAAACATTTCTACGAAATCGGAACCAGAAATACTAAAAAATGGGACTTCCGCTTCACCGGCAATCGCTCTTGCAAGTAGCGTTTTCCCAGTCCCTGGAGGACCCACCATCAATGCGCCCCGCGGGATTTGACCGCCAACCTTCTGAAATTTACTCGGATCTCTCAAAAACTCGACCATCTCAGAGACTTCTTCCTTAGCTTCGTCGGCTCCAGCTACATCCGCAAAGGTCGCTTTAATCTGATCTTGCTCTAACTTTTTAGCTTTACTCTTCCCAAATGACATGGCATTGTTTCCACCCATACCGCCTGCCTGGTTACGACGCATGAAGTAAATCCACACCCCAATCAATAACAACATGGGAAACCACGATATCAGTATTTGCATCAGGGTCGACTGCTTTTCCGGTGGCTTGGATTTAATTTCCACCCCATTTTTGAGTAAATCATCAATTAAATGAGGATCTCCGGGATTATAAGTCATAAAATATTCTCCGGACTCACTCCGAGCCTTAATCGATTCGCCATCGATTGTTACCTGTCGAACTCGGCCGGCACTGATCATATTAATAAAACTGGAATAGGAAACCGCCGTTGATTCCGATACAGGGCCTGTTCCAATATTAGTGACAACAGTGAAAAAAACTGCCCCGAGGATACTCCAGAGTATTAGGTTTTTTACGAATGGTTTCATACGGTTTACCTCTAGCTGGTCATTAACTAAATAAAAAAAGAAAACTACGACTGTTCTAGACAATCACGTAGTATCGGCGCATAAGACTTGCGTAATTTTTCCAATATGCGTTCCTGAATCTGCCTAACTCGTTCCCGAGTTAAACCCAAACTTTCTCCAATTTCTCTCAAAGTTTTCACTTCCCCACCACCGAGTCCAAAGCGTTGGATCAAAATATTCGCTTCCCGAGAATTTAACCCCTGCAATGCGGTCTCAACGATCTCCTGTAGATCTTGTCGATGCATCAATTCCATTGCCGGTGGAAATGTGTTTTGTTCCAGACAATCGAGCAATTCTGTGGAGTCACCGTCCTCTTTTCCAAATTTATCGGTGACAACCACATTTTTCGATAATTCAAAAAGCTCACTTACCTTAGCCTCTGAAACACCGACCTTTTCAGCAACCTCCCTCGCAGTAGGTTTACAATCCGATAATTGGTGTAGTTGGTCAGATGCTGAATAAACTTTATTTAATTCAGCATTAAACCGAAATGGCAACCGAATAGTTCGATCCTGACTGGCAATCGCACGTAAGATATGTCGTCGAATCCAGAATGCTGCGTAAGTAGAAAAACGAATACCCCTCCTATAATCAAATTTTTCAACGGCAGTCAGCAGACCAATATTTCCTTCCTGAATCAAATCAGATATTTCAAGCTGATTCGACCGATATTGCCTTGCAAAAAAAACAACCAGCCTAAGATTAGAGCAAATCAACTTCGATCTAGCCGCTAACCAATTATTGCGAGCGTCTATCAACTGATTCATAAACTCTTTAACGTGGTCTGGATGAATACCCACACCAGTAATCGACTCGATTGTTCTAATCCATATGGTTGTTAAAATCGGTACTTTATGACTGCCGAAACGCCCACTATTGACCGAATCAGATAATTCATGAATATTAGATAATCCAGTGTTCCCAACAATGAACTCACCTGTACTTTGGTTCGAATCGAATTGGCCATCAGCACTTAAATGGTTCAATATGTCTTGCATCGCAAGAACGGTATACCCCAAAATTTCCAGAAGAAAATTTGACGTCAAATTTAAACGTATAAATTCTTGTTGCAAGCGCCTTCTATAAAATGCACAAATTTCTGACTGATTATTGTCGTCATTCAAAATAGCTATCCATCGTTTATATAAAGCCTCAAGTTGTCTAACCTGACTTTCTGAACTTAGATCTAGTTTTTCACACCTTAAAGTAGTAGATTCATTAAATTTTGAAGCGACTGAATAGACACTCGAAACTTGTATTGGCCTACCATTTGATTTTCCGGCAGGGAAAACGCTATTTTGACTCAAATCAGCACCCGGCTGAGCGAGTATAACCCTAAACGTCTCAGGAAAAAGTGACAACGTACTCACCATATTGAAGTACGCGGTATCAATCATCTTAGCAACGCCAATTTCTTCTTCACCAATTAAAGGTGGAGTATTGGATAAATCCTGGAAATATTTTGTGACACCCGATTCAGCTCTTTCATGAGCTTTTGTAGGTAAATCAATTGAAGCTCCGTCAGTCACACCAGAAGGAAAAACCATTTTTTTTCGTGATTTTAATTCGTCAAGATACACGACTCGGGAATTTGAAATGATGTTTGTTGGAGCAGATTTTTAGGTGAAATTTTCTGATGAACAAGTCTCAAACCCTTCTAATCAAATGTGGAGTTTTTTTGTAAAAACCAAACTTACAACCATATACTCGTCCTCGTCGAATGCATGAAAATTAAAATGAATTTAATCATCGTACTTTTTCATTTCTTATAACTTTAATTAAAACACCATATAATGTCAATTATTTTTATTTTTTTATTGGACATATCCTGGACGCTCGTTTATACATCCAACTCGCAGATATAGTGTTATAGGGTATTGTGTAGGCACAAAGAGTGCTCAGAAGTGAAACTTAAATTCAATTTGGCACGATGAGCTAAACAACCAACCTTTGACAAACCAACTGCCTCCATTCCCAAAGACTATTGCGCCCACAAGACTCTAATTCATCGTACCTTGATGCTTTTCAGCAAAACAATGAATATGAAACTCCGAAACCAGGAAAAGCTGAGCGAACTGATCCCGAAAGAAACATCAACCGAAGACTAGAATCCATCAGGTGAGATTTGATATGACAACTCACAGTCACATTTCAAGATTTTCGTTTCTCCGAACAAATTCGCGTTTTCGAAATCAGATCGTGCCAGCTTAGTTTCTTGTTATTGAACAGAATCCAGAAAAACCCTAGTCCCCCAGCACACCAGGAAACCAACGCAATAACAAACCTTACCAATGCATGGTGCCAACCGATAGCTTGGTCGTCTCGGGTACACACACGGATTTTCCATGCACGCATTCCTAAGGTTTGTCCACCGTGTGTCCAAAACCAACCAAAAAACATAAAACTCACCAAAAGCAAACTCAAAGGATAAGACCATTGCTCATGGTCAAAAGCCTTCCCTTGATTAAATGGCAATAGCAATGCTGTGGTCAAAAAAAATAAACTACCCAATGCAATCCCATCGTAAAGAATCGCTGCCATTCTCCGGAAAAAACCAGGAGGAGGCATTTGTCTCGTCTTATCGTTCATGGAAATTGCTCATGTTTACTCTATGAATGGTGGAAATTCATATGATAATCCGATACATTCTAAGCTCAAACAAATAAACACGGCTTGGAAAATCATCAGACATCGTTTCATCAAGCAATTGTTCAGCAGTTTTCTGGATTTGCTTCCTATTTTGGTCGTCGTCTTTGTTTTTCAAGTGCTTGTAATACAACAACCGCTCCCCGATATTGTTAATCTTATTGTCGGGACAGGCATGGTTATATTAGGCCTAACCTTTTTTATCGATGGATTGGAGCAAGGTTTGTTTCCAATAGGGGAAAATATGGCTCATGCGTTCGCTCGTAAGGGTAGTATTTTTTGGTTATTGGTGTTCGCTTTTTGTCTGGGATTTGGAACCACAGTAGCCGAACCTGCTTTGATCGCTGTAGCGGGGGAAGCGGCCGAAATTGCTTCTAAAGGTGGGATAATCAAAGATACTCCGGATGCTAGAAATTCCTATACCCTTGGGTTACGTTTGACCGTTGGGTTTTCCGTCGGTTTGGCTCTCGTGGTCGGAGTGTTAAGGATTCTTCGTGGATGGCCAATCCATTACTTAATCATTGCGGGTTATAGCGGTGTTGTGTTGATGACTGCCTTTGCACCGCCCGAAATTATCGGTATTGCTTATGATTCTGGGGGTATTACGACATCTACAATTACAGTGCCGCTTGTAACTGCTTTAGGTGTAGGATTGGCTTCCTCGATTAAAGGCAGAAACCCCATGGTTGATGGATTTGGTTTGATTGCGTTCGCATCGCTCACCCCCATGATTTTTGTGATGGCTTACGGAATGTTCGTCTGATGAATTTCATTACCGAGCTTAGCAATTCGCTGATGGCCACTATGCTAGATGTTCTTCCCATCGTAGCAATTATCATCGGATTTCAAGTTGTGGTCATCCGCGAACCCATCGCTCACCCAAAACACATTTTAATAGGATTTTTATACGTACTAATTGGTATAACATTATTCTTAAAAGGCTTGGAAATGGCTCTGTTTCCCTTAGGCGAATTGATGGCACAGCAACTTACCGCGCCGTCATTTATCCAATATGGTAATAACAATGTTACCCTATCATGGGCTGCCTACTACTGGGTATATATCTTCGCTGCATCGATTGGTTTCGCTACCACATTAGCCGAACCATCGCTTATTGCTGTTGCAATAAAAGCCGAGGAAATATCCGGAGGAGCAATTCATGCCAAGGGCTTAAGGTTAGCCGTATCGATTGGCGTTGCTTTCGGTATCGCACTTGGAGCCTACCGCATCGTCACCGGAACCGAACTGTATTTATACATTATCGCTGGCTATATTGTGGTGATGACCCAAACCATTTTTGCACCGAAAATGATTATTGGTCTTGCATATGATTCTGGGGGCGTCACTACGTCAACGATTACAGTTCCCTTGGTCACGGCTTTAGGATTAGGTCTTGCCTCTAATGTTCCTGGCCGAAATCCAGTGCTGGATGGATTTGGCCTCATTGCGTTTGCCAGTCTTTTCCCTATAATTGCCGTGCTCGGCTACGCACAAATCTCGAAATGGATTAGCGAATTCAATCGACACAAATAGATAGACAATCATCATGCGCTTTAAACTTATCGTAGTATTCGTTGAAGATGACAAAACTGACCTGGTTCTGGAAACTTCGCGCGAATACGGTGCGACCGGAGCCACTGTCATCAATAATGCCCGAGGTGAAGGAATTAAACAATCCAAAACATTCTTCGGTCTGACCCTGGAAACCCAACGGGATGTGTTACTGCTGTTAGTTGAAAAGCACCTCAGTCGAACCATCTTAGAGGCCATCGCGCGAGTTGCCGAATTTGACACCAAACCGGGCACTGGCATAGCATTTCAAGTCGATGTAGAAGATGCTATTGGGGTCATGCATCAAGTGGAAGAACTCACCCACGTAGTCGAGGATGAATTATGAATGACAAAAAACCGGTTATCCGGGTACGTGATGTCATGAAAACGAATTTTGGAACGATTGAAAGAACCGCTACCATCCACGAAACATTGCACAGAATGCGATCGTTGAAAACTGCTGTTCTTATTGTCAATAAGAACCACGAGGATGATGAATACGGTATGATAACCGTTGGTGATATCGCTCGTCATGTGCTAGCGAAAGACCGGGCTCCGGATAGAGTTAACGTATACGAAATCATGGAAAAACCCGTCATATCGGTCTATCCGCAAATGGATATTCGCTATTGCTCCCGTCTGTTTGCTACCCATAACTTGGTACGGGCCCCCGTTCTTGAAAATGGCGAAATCATCGGCACAGTCAGCCCCAATGCATTAGTGATGGGCTGGATGACCCGGCTTACATAAATCTGAATCGATGACTTCACGATACATCAGAACCCAAGCTGTTGATTTCAAATTGATCAAAATAGGCCCGCTAAACCCAGAGGTAAAGCGAAATTTTTTGATTCCCTGAGAAAAAAACTGCCACCCAGCATACCGTATGGAAGCCACCATTTCAGGTTGAAGAATCTAGGATGTCCGGATTGAGGAATCAGGGCCAACTTAAGTTTGAACTTACAGAGTAGGTTAGTTTGGCTAATTACCCAATCTTATAACCCTTTCGAATAAAAATAGTAACTCTTATTCTTTTGTTTTATATGCACACATCGTACAATTCCATATTTCGTTTAAATTGCGATTCTCGTCGCTAAATAATTGACAAAGACATGAACACGTGGAAAGACCTCCTATCCAATCAAATTGATCCCAAGCTTGCCCAGGACATTGATGTATTTGAAACCCAGATCGAACTCAAAAAGCAGGGTAAAGTTGAGGATAAATTATTTGCTGAAACACGGTTGAGGCGCGGTGCATATGGCCAACGGTACGATAATGGCCAACGTCATGACGGCATCGCAGCACAAACCCTAACATTTCCGTCGAAGGAGATAACTAAGGGTCCTGAAACCATGTGGGACGCGCCGGGGATGCTGCGCATCAAAATTCCTTACGGCGGCCTATCGGCTGACCAGATGGATATACTAGCCGATTTGGCAGAAGAATATTCCGATTCCATCTCGCACATTACCACCCGGCAGGATATTCAGCTGCATTACATTCATATCGATGACACTCCCACGATTATGCGACGACTAGCATCCGTGGGAATAACCACCCAAGAAGCCTGCGGAAATTCGGTCCGTAATGTAACAGCTTGCCCTATCGCTGGGATCTGCCGCGAACAAGTCTTCGATGTAACACCCTATGCAAAAGCCTGTTCACAATTTTTGCTCGGTCATCCCGATGCTCAGGACTTTGGCCGCAAAGTTAAACCCGCGTTTTCTGGCTGTGCCGGAAATGCATGTGGCTTAGTTAGCATTCATGATTTAGGTTTTATTGCTCGAACTCGCTTAGAAAATGGTGTTGTCGAACGAGGCTTTGAGATGTACGTTGGCGGTGGTTTGGGAGCAGTGCCTTATCCAGCCAAACTGTTCGATTCCTTTGTGTCGGAGACCGAAATTCTGCCCCTGTCACAAGCAATATGCCGAGTCTTTGGCCGATTAGGTGAAAAGAAGAACCGTAGTCGGGCACGCTTGAAATTCCTGGTAGACCAACTGGGTATTGAAGAGTTTCGGCGGTTAGTACAGGAAGAGCGAAAAATTTTAACTCATGATCCGGCATGGACTGAATATCTCAATACAATTTCGGATTATGAGGATCACCCGCTTAAGCCTTCCACGATAGACCCCATCGATTCAAAGAACGATCCTGATTTCGAAGCCTGGCGAGCTACCAACGTCTACGTACAAAGGCAACCTGGTTATATAGCGGCAACAGTTACTCTGCCTTTGGGTGATATTTCGTCCTATCAGTTACGACAATTAGCGGCTATTTCCCGGCGCTATATTGGCGACCAAGTACGTGCCACTGTTGATCAAAACTTGATATTGCGGTGGGTCAATGAAGCTGACTTAGCAAACCTATATAAAGACTTAAAAGCTTTAAATTTGGGAGCACCCGGTGCAGGAACAATTGTCGATGTCACCGCCTGCCCTGGTACTGATACTTGCAAACTAGGTATTGCTTCTTCGCGTGGCTTGGCCAGTGAACTCTATGCTCGGCTCGCAGCAAAATCCCAAGAGTTCAATGGGGCTATTCGTGGTTTACACATCAAGATCAGCGGCTGTTTTAATTCTTGCGCTCAACATCACTTGGCTGATTTAGGTTTTTATGGAGTAAGTCGTAAAGTGAAGGGCATCACGGTACCACATTTTAGAGTTGTACTTGGTGGACAATGGGAAAATAACGGTGGTTCGTATGGACTAACGATCGGCGCTGTCCCATCCCGTAATATTCCAGAATTCATCACTCGGATTACCGACCAATACCTGAAAGAACGGCAAAAAGAAGAGAGTTTCTTAGACTACACCCAGCGAATTGGTAAGAAAGCATTAAAAGTCTTAGTCGATGAAGTGGCTGTTGTTCCATCTTACGAAGAAGATAGCTCCTATTATTCTGACTGGCACGACCCACGGGAATTTTCAATCAGTGACATCGGTAGAGGTGAATGTGCGGGTGAAGTAGTTTCGCGGGCCGACTTCGACTTACAATCAGCTGAAAGAATATATTTTGAAGCCCAGCTGAAATTTGATGATAGTGAATTTAAAGCTGCGGATGAGAAGGCCTTCGCTGCCATGCTCGAAGCTGCAAAGGGTCTGATTCGCACCCAAAATCTGGATATAACTGATGATCCAGACGCCATCGTTGAACAATTCCGTAAACGATTTTATGACACCGGATTAATACAAGATAAATACGCTGGTGGTAAATTTGCCCAATATATATTTCAACGACATGCCGACAAGAACCGACAATTCACTCAAGAAGGTGCGCGGCACTTAATCGAAGAAGCCCAGTTATTTCTTGAAGCGGTTTATGCGTGCCACTCTCGATTACTCGAACAACCTGTTGCACCATTGGGACTCCTTGGCGCGGCAGGCACTACACCGCAACTTCGGCTCTGACGCAGAACTTTATTTGCGATTAGAATCCTACTCTGGAAAATCGATTTTTGTTGGATTTCTATTTGGTCTAGGTTAAATATGCCCGCTTACTACGAATTATGAAAAAATCTACTTTAAACCAGCGTTCTCTCACTCTGGATTCTATTCTCTGACTGCCTCTCAATATGGAATTGCATAAGCTCGGCATCAAAATACTTTGCGAATCAGCCGATATTGATTTATTGGAGTGTATCCCTATCTTTCATCGCTGGATTCAAAACCGGGAACTACCGGGCGTGTTGATCGATGTAGCAGAATACGCACATGTAACAGATGGTCCAGGTGCTCTTATCATCGCTCACGAAGGCAATTACGCTATTGATGAAACTAACCATCGGCGTGGCTTGGTTTATTACAGTAAACACGAATTACCCGGAACTCTCGAACAGCGGCTGTCTCATGTAGGTAGAATTACCCTGAACGCTGCAGATAAACTCGAGAAAGAAATGAGTGGCAAAATTAAGTTTTACGGACATGAATTAGAGATTTTTGCCAATGATCGCCTGGTTGCGCCAAATAACGCAGCAACATTGACGAATTTCCAGCCCTATCTGGAAAAATTTCTCGATAAACTCTACTCTGGGACCGACTATACCTACCTGCGAGAATCCGACACCAAAGAGCGATTTTCAGTGAAAGTACAGGCCAACAAACCGTTTGAATTGAGAAACTTGTTGAACAATCTTGGTGAAACCTAAGAAAAAGAGTATCTGCGTTTGTATACAGGTATCGCTGTACAATACTCGGTGAAGATATTTGGTTGCAAAAAAAGACCTGCAGAAAATATGGGAGCCGTTTGGAGTTTGGAAGAGTTTTCTATCGTATGATAAAAATGAAACCTAGTCACGGTAGGAATGCCTCTCACGAGGCACCCCCCGTACAGATCCGTGCATGCGGAGTTACCTCATACGGCTCCTGCCTCGGGTGATGGCGGCGAAATCGCGTATCGGGCCAAGGGTGAGTAACATAGGGCAGCGGTAACCACGCATCCTGGATACGCTCAAACTTCTCCCACATCAGCTGTTTTCGGGCTTTGAAGTGGCTACATTTTTCCGGGCACAAAGCTACGCAAATTCTTGAGAAATATAGCTACCAATTCGATCGGCGTTTCCGGGAACCCGGGATTCCAAATCGCTTACTTCGATTGGCAACTATTCTAGTTTCCTGTTATTCCAACCTGACGTTGCTTCATAGCTTTTTTTATCTGTGTGCTGTATTGAAAAATCTTGAATCTCATGTTGCATGATGAATAAAAGCTAGCTTACTCAGAACCTCTTAATGTTCGACTTTGCCATGTCTTTTTCCATGCAAAAAATCAAAGTTTGAAAAATTTTCATCTTGCTATTCGACAGTCACCAATGAAGTACAACGTTTAGTAACGATTGGGGCAGTATTTGAATTGCCGACACCTTTGGCAATTAAGGCAACAACACGTTCATCGGTATCATAGCCAATATGTGCCACCATAGGATTAGCAAAAGTACCCAAGCCGAATGCATCGATCACTCTAGCGATATTTATATTAATATTGGTGATGTCCACACAGAGTCTGGAATCCAGGTATTTTTCTGCAAAGTCAAGTGGTAGTGAGTAACTGAGAAGATCATTAGGATCGCTGAACGCAATGATGTTTGTTTGGCTAACCATTCGCTCCTGATAATGCTCACCCTTAGCAGAACAATAAGCTTCGGTCCGTCCGGTAATTTCGGGTAATGTACGACCCAGTTGTAGCATAGGTAATTGATTGGAAAGCATGTAGATAGGTATTTTAAGATTTCGTAAAACCTCCACAAATCCCATGTTTTTTTTCAGTTTATTTTTAACACTGTTGTCCATTTTAGCAATGTGGCTATCTAAGTCTGCAAGCATTTCAGCTAACCGTTGCAGTCCATCGATAGTAATACGGCTCCCTAGGCTGTGAGTAATCAATGCAAAGTGGTCCTTTTTAAGATTGACGATCGTTTCTTCAGAATCAGGAAGACAGAACTGATTAGACTTTAAAGGTAATGAATCCCAGTCATAACTCATCATCCAGCAAAAAGACTGAGCAAATGAAACTAAAATATCTTCTCGGCTGTTTCCCAGATAAATCATCGGATCGGGTCCGGTATCGTTAGAAAATGACTTCATTATTTTATTGATATCAGCGCGCCGGAAGGTTTGTTCACCGGAGTTGTCATAAGCCAGTATTTGCTTGTCATCGGCTGTAATTTCAGACCAAGTCAATTCGTAAAACAATAGTTCCCGTGTCTGATCTTCATTCAGCAACTGGTTGATTCTCAGATTACCAAGTTTTTTGCTGATATCCATTGGGTCGGTAAGGGATAAATTCTTAGTACGTTTACCGATAAAGTTCAGATCGAGTTCCTTGGCCAATTCTTCCATCAACTGCGTAGAATAACCTGGACCACGATCACCAACACCATGAACCATTAACACCTTGGTAGTAACCTCTTCATTGTCAACAAAGGGTTCAAGCCCTGAGAAAGACTCACCTCGAATCTGGCAGGCCCGGGTATCCTTGGCTTCTTCTTTCTCCAGAAAAGCCTGTGCCATCCCTTTACCAAGACTGGTACAGCCGCTAATTAAAATGGCCAAAAGGGGGATTAGTAATTTTAACTGGGATAATTTCATGATTTTCCTCTTATAAAAATACTGGCATTGTAAAATTTGTATAGTTTTAATTTTGCAATCAAATTGAAAGATAATTTTTTAAAAACCGTTCCCTGTACTTAATTAACAATACTATCAAGCAAAACGTCAGGAAACTGAACATTATATATAAAATGGGGTATCCACTTCCCTCTCGTAACCCCTAGATATTGTGGTTGATCATTTATCCTTTAAGAATGATTTGAGTTCGCGGTCCGTGGGTGATCTACGCCCACTATTGGGCAGGATTTCTCGCTCATTCATAGACTACATCTTGTGCCTAGGAGAGCGAAGTAGATACCCCCTTAACCACCAATAAGGTTGGACCCAAGCAACAATAGATTCCCTCACACAACAAAGTTTTTGTTCCATCCATCAATCTTGTTTTGTTTATACCCTATATTCCCATCTCATAATATCTAATACAAATGAGCCATGTTTAGATTGGACGCAGTCACGGCCGAAAACCTATCCATGGAGGAATTAACTCAACAGTTGGATAGGATGATCATCTAGTTGCATTTCGACACACAGTAAGAGAAGATGCTAAGAAGCATATCCAAGTTAAGCAAAAATTCACTTAGAGCAACTACGTTACATAATATTTTGAAAGCTTTTCCAATAAAATGTCCTTAAAAACAAAAACAAGGATCCCATTGATCCTCGCTTGCTTGGTGGCTTTTATCAGTGTAACCGTAATCGTATCGCTTGCCATCGATGGAAAATTCGATTCTAAACAGGCAAGTGAAGAGGCCGTATCGGCTCAACAAATCGAAACACCTTTGGCGGATATTTGGGCACCTCTTGCAATACGCTGGGTTGGTGACCTCGATGGAATGACCGAAAGGGGTCTAATCCGAGTACTAACAACTTTTACTCTTGGATCCTATTTCATCGATAACGGTCGGCAGAGGGGCGGCGTTTATAGGGGATCGATGCTGCTCGAAGAATTCGCGAAACAACATATTGGAGCCAAAGCTAAACACCTCAAAGTCATGATCATTCCAGTAAGGCGGGATCAGCTTATCCCCTATCTTATACAAGGGTACGGTGACATAGCTTTTGCAAACTTAACCATTACCCCGGACCGATTAGAAAAGGTAGATTTTTCAACCCCGTTTACAAATACCATTCAGGAAATTCTCGTCATAAGCCCTGGGATTTCTTCCATCGACGGTGTGGAAGATCTGGCAGGAAAGGAAGTTGTGGTTCCAAGGCATTCAAGCTATTTCGAAAGCCTCACACAAATCAACGAACGCTTAACGCAGCAGGGTAAGCCACCCATTCAAATAACGTCATCCGACCCTCGCCTTGAGGCGGAGGACCTACTTGAGATGGTTGATGCTGGACTCATTCCAATGACTATTATTGATAGTCACCGACTGGAACTTTGGTCTCGGGTCTTTAAAAATATGAACGTGCGGGACGATATTATTTTACGGGAAAACAGCAGTATTGCACTAGCAATCAGAAAGAAAAGCCCGCAACTGAAACAGCTCGTGGATAAATTCGTGGCTAAAAATCGCTTAGGTACGAAGATCACCAATATCATTGTAAATTACTTTACAAAAAATACCACGTGGGTTAAGCCGGCACTTGCTCGAGAGCCCTTTGACGAACTAAAGAAATTAGTTGACCTATTCAAAAAGTACGGCAGACAATATAACTTTGACTGGTTACTGCTAGCAAGTTTTGCTTACCAAGAATCCGGGTTCAACCAAAATGCCCGTAGTCCCGTTGGTGCTGTAGGTATCATGCAAATCCTACCGAGTACTGCGGCTGATCGGGCAGTGGGAATACCAGACATTAGTTCAGTGGAAACAAATATTCACGCGGGCACCAAATATCTTAGCATCTTGCGAGACCGGTATTTCCACGACGAATCGCTGGCTCCTTTTGAACAGATGTTGTTCACTATGGCCGGTTACAATGCTGGACCAAACCGCATTAACCGGCTTAGAAAAGTCGCCGCCAAACGCGGCTTAGACCCCAATCTATGGTTTAACAATGTAGAACTGGTAGTCGCTGCGGAGGTCGGAAGAGAGCCCATTCGCTATGTTGGAAATATATACCGATACTATGTTGCATATAAGCGATCTCTCGCGGAATTGGGCACGAGAGAATCTGCACGGGACTCAGCACTTTAAGTCGATTAACCGTCCGTCAACAACCCGCCCTATTTGTTGCTGGACCCGCTTGGTTTCTCCCGAGGGACAACATCCGACAATGCATGTCCTAGCTCGGTAATGTTTTGAAAATGAAGATCCCGCTGAGGAAAGGGGATTTCGATACTTGCGGCTTTAAAGGCATCGTTTATCGCCACCGCCAAATCGCTCATAACGGCCATCCAACCCCGGTCACTCTCGGTCCAGGCCCTAAGTTCAAAATCGAGCGAGCTATCACCAAACTTCCTAAATAAAAGTTCACACTCAGGATCACCTAAAACTTCGGGATGAGCATGTGCCACCTCTTCCAAAATTCTTAGCACCTGCTTTGGATTCGTCCCATAAGCCACACCTACCGGAAGAATAATCCGACGTTTTTTATCCGCAAAGGTCCAATTGATAACTCGTGCGGACATGAAGTCACCATTTGGGACAATAACGTAGGCACCGTCAAAATCTCGAATCTTGCTCGCGCGGATTCCAATCGACGAGACAATGCCAATCAGCTCCTCCAGCTGCACCTTATCACCCACTCGAATAGGACGCTCAAATAATAGGATAATTCCGGATACAAAGTTATTAGTGATATTCTGCAAACCAAATCCAATACCAACCCCCAAGGCACTCAGCAGTAACGTAACGCGGTCCAACGGTACGCCAAGCATTCCCATAGCAGCGAGAAAACCGATCACTAAAATAGTGTATCGACTGAAGGTCGATATGGCGAAGGGCACGCCAGAAGCCATCCGAACTCTCGGAAAAATATTCTTCTCTAGGGTAAAACAAACGAATCTTGCCAACACCCAGGATAGCCACAGAGTAAAGACAAAATTGAGTATTCCACCCAGCGAGACGGTAAGCCCCCCGTAACCCAGCCTAGCCGTGAGAACATAACCTACGACCTCTAAAAGCGGATCCAAAAGTTGAACAGATCTGAGGATTAAATAAAGCCACGCAAAGAAGGCTCCAATCCGCAATATTCGTCTAATTAAACCCATAAAGGGTTGCCGGCTAGCCTCGTCGAATTGAAAGCGATCAAACCGTCCGCTATCAACCATGCTCTGAAATACAACCTCGGCAACCCGAACAATAACCACAAAAGCAGCTCCGGCAACAGTACCCCAAATCACCACCATTGGAACTTGTTCAGCAATATTAGAGTAACCGAAAAAAACCGCGAACAATCCGATACAAAGGGCCAAAATAGATAGGTTAAGCCATTTTTTAAAAACACTGAACCAGAACCCATGACTAAAGGTTAGGGTAAACTGATTGTGCTGTTCGAGTTGTCGTACACGAAGGGCAACTACCAAACCCACAGCAAGCTCTAAAAAAAGCATCCAACGTAAAAAAGGACCAAAGCCACCCAAAAGCAGGCGACAAGTCTCCAGAAGTGCTAGCGAAGCAACAGCGACAAGCGCGCTTCTAAGAACTGCGGGTAAAATTCCCTGAACGACCGTCAACCAAACTGGCAGAGCGAAAAAGGCCAAGACAAGCCTTAAACCAAGCGGACGACCAGGATATAGAAAAGGTGTTAGAAGAAGACCAAACAACAACGCTATCGCCCAAGGATACTTCAACACCTCTTCTGTAACACCACCTCTTCCCGAGTCATCCTGTTGCGGACTTTGATGCCCAACACCTTGGGTGAATTCCAGACGCTTGCGAGGCAAATACCACCCAAGAAAAACCACCAACACAATCTGTATAACTAGGCGATCAATGTAAACCATGACATATGCAGCGAGTTCCTCTAGCAACCCAATCAGCCGATTTTCGACCCGGCTTAGGATTTCTCCAAGGTCCTCTGATTTCGGCCAAGCATCATTCAACAAAATGGGCTCCTGACGCTCAAACAGAGCAGAGCCAAGCTTCTTTTTCGCCATGTCAATGCGTTTGAGCGATTTACTAACATTATCATCGGTCTTCGAGATTTGGTTTTGAAGTTCCAAAATCCTGCTGCGGCTCTTTGTTAATTCACCTGTAAGCAACTGCAAAGCGTCAAGTATTTCCTTCACTCTGCTACGTATCGCGACTGGAGTCGATGATTTTTTAGCCTCACGGCGGGTCAATTGCCAAATCTTTTTTTGCTCCACATGCATTTCAAGTTGGGCTTCAACCTGGAATATACGGGCTTCCAGTTTTTTTGTTGCAGCACCAAAACGCTCGGCAAAATTTTCCCAGCTGACTCGTAACGCTTGTAATTCGGACGCTGTGTGGCGAAGTGCTAATTTCGAATCTAGTTGCTGTTCAGCTTTTTCAGCTTCGGATTTGATCTGAGCAAATTCTTCGTTGATTTCCCGTTCGAAGGTAGCATCGGAAAGGTTATCTCTAATTTCCTCAATACGTTTTTCGACCGCACTCGCTCTAACTGTGATTGAGCCAAATGGAATAGCAACTTCTGACTCCTCCTCTTTGAGCTTTTCCTGGGTGGATACTTCAGTAGCTGATATTGAAGGAGACAGACAGAGTGTTAGCCAGGCGAAGCACGTCATCATGAATAAAGTTGACATGAAACGGTTGGGTACCGCATGAACAGAACAAAGCCAACCGCTAATTTGAAATTGATTTAGGATCATTGGGAATCTGGGAGGCCATCTATCAACCAAAATGAATCACACTAAAAACCGGGCTTGAGAATACTAAAGCCACCCATTGCCTTAAAAATTTTATCGAGCAGATTAGCAAAAAAGTCGACAAAAGAGGTATCAACATGTATTTTCGACGCCCAAGCCTCTGTGGAAACCACACCTCACTAGAATGACGAAAGAAAATCCAAAATGGGTGAAATAGACCACCGCATCTTACAATCCGTTGGACCATTTTACCAACATGAATACACAATGATAACGCAATGACCAAAATTACATTCCCAATATTGCTAGTTGTTCTAGTCGCTTTGAACGGGTGTACAAGTTTGGCGAAAGGCTTCGCGGAGGTATTGTTAGACAAAGAAGATGAAGTGGACCAGCGTAGATGTCAAATTTGGGGCAATACACTTGGCGGTATTGCCGCTACGCTAGGAAAGTCAAAGGGTAAAACTAAAGTATTGATGATTCACGGAGTTGGCGATCAGATTCCTGGCTATTCAACCCTTTTAATGGAAGGTTTGGCCAAACAATTGAAGCTCAATATGCTTTCAAAACATTTTAAGGAGATATCATTAACTAACTTTCCAGATCAAAACAAAAAATTAGGAAATCTTCGAGTAAATCGACTACTCAACAAAGAAAAAACCCAAGAGCTTTTATTTTACGAACTCACGTGGTCGACAATTACTGCAACAGATAAACAAGTCCTCGCTTACGACAATTCAGGAGAATATTCATTTCGCCGTACCGCAATAAACGACCTGTTGAAAAAATTCTCTAACAGCACCGGTCCTGATCCGATGATATACCTTGGAAAAAAACGCATCGATATATTAACTGCGTTCAACCAATCCCTGTGTTGGATGATGATGGGCGATTGGAATGATTTGCCCCAACAGACAGATCAGCCTTGCGATCCCTTTCAAAAAGCCTTGATAACAAATATCCCCATCGACGATTATGTATTGATTTCCCACAGCCTCGGCAGTCGTATAACAATCGATGGGCTGCAGCTTATCGCTACAAGGGCACAAAATTTCCAAAACGACTCTAAGGAAACAATTGCCCTCAAAAAAAGACTGATAGCCGAATTCCGAGAGAAGCGGATCCCCATTTTTATGCTTTCAAATCAGCTACCATTATTGCAAATGGGCAGGGATCCACCGGAAGTTACTGGGCAGACTTTCGCCTATTGCAAGCCCACAGGGGATTTTTATTCCAAACGGATTTTCAAGGAAATTGATATCATAGCCTTCAGCGACCCAAATGATATATTGAGCTATGCCGTCCCTCCGGGTTATGCGGAAAAAAACCTGGACTCCAGATTATGTGTAGAGACCACAAATATAAATATTAACATTGCCAATACCATTGATCTCTTCGGAATGGGAAAGCTCGCAAATCCTCTTGAAGCCCATCTCGGTTACGACCATGACGAAAGGGTAATTGCCCTAATTTCGCAGGGTATTGGCAACGCTAATACTGCTAAAATCATAAAGGAACGTTGTGAATGGATTGAAACTATAGACTGAAACTGGGAAACTCGGTATTCCAAAGATGCTTTATGTAGAACTGAGGTACTCCGCATAACAGAGGAAATACCCCGTATATCCTATCAGTCCAAGCGTTAATCACCTATCGTTCGAAGGTCTGATTTATGGCACCAGGAAGCTAAAACCTCAATCCATTGCAGTTGCACATTCAAACAAGGGATAAGCGTCAAGGACTCACCACCAGCGCCTTTAAACACTTCTTCACCCCGAATTGCGATCTCTTCCAAAGTCTCCAAACAATCAGTGACAAATGCAGGGCAAATCACCAATATATTCTTACTACCACTCGCCGCCAAGTCACGCAAACAGTCTTCAGTATTAGGCTCAAGCCATTTTGCACGACCAAGCCGAGACTGGAAGGCTACTGAGTATTGTGCCGATAATAATCCTGCCTTTTCTACAAAACACTGAGTGGTTCGAAGTACATGGTGACGATAACAGGTTTTATGCGCTTCACTCGGTTGTTGACAGCAATCAGCTTGTTTTAAGCAATGATTACGAGATTTATCCAATTTCGTAATATGCAATTCAGGCAAGCCATGGTAACTGAACACGAGATGATCAAACTCTTGGTCAAAGTAAGGTTGGGCACTATTAACTAATGCATCAATATAATCAGTCTGTTGGTAAAAAGGCTCTACACACTTGAGTTTGATATCCAGCTTATGCTTTTTGATAACTCGTTTAGCTTCTTCAATCGAAGTGGTAACAGTGCTCTCTGCAAAATGTGGGTAAAGCGGAATGAACAGCACCTCAGAAATATTATCATTTTTGGCCAGAGCAATGAGCTCACTTTCAATACTGGGTTCACCGTAACGCATGGCCATTGCCACTGGCATTCCCACCCGTGATTGCAAAGCTTGTTTTAATTTTTCAGATATGACAATCAAGGATGAACCTTGGTCTAACCAGACACTTTTATAGGCTTTGGCTGAAGCTTTCGGTCGGGTCGGCAAGACAAACAAGCTGACAATAAACCGCCTTAATAGCCATGGCAGTTGAATAACATAGGGATCCATCAAGAATTCATCCAGATATTGGCGAACAGCCCCAGTTTCCGCTTGCTTAGGTGAGCCTAAATTGGCCAATAGTACTGCTCTATTATTCATCAATTTATATGTTTTAAAAAATATGTGGTTAGAGTATGGTTAATCAATAATCGGATAAATTCACCGACTATACAAATATAATCTACTCGGACCTCATATGCTGCTTTGAAAGAAAAGACCAGACTGAAAGGTCTACTTGGTTAGGTTGTCAATGAGAAGAGAGGCCCACCTTATGATCAAGCTAACTGTAGATAAATGGAGAACAACACTTTTCCTGGCCACATTACTATCCTTTGTTGGCACTAGCCAGGCTGACATTCTCCTTCAAACGAAACCCGGTGTTTACAAACAATCACAGCAGGCAAAATTCCACAAAGTAACAAACCGATATCATCGAAGTCGACCCTTCCGGCGATACTATGGCAACCGCGGATTTAGGAATCACCGCTATTTTAACCACCGTAGTTTCAGGAACCGCAAATTTGGGTTTAGCGACAATCGATATTACAACTACCGTCGGCGCGGGGTTTTCCACCGAAAATTCGGTAACCGGTATACCTATTAGAGAGCAGAAAAAACATTTATAGTTGTGATAAAAAGAATTCTTCTTAGATAGTTTTCTCAACCGTATTCCCAGTCAATAAACCAAATCCTCCTTTGGTCCCTAATATCAATAACTAGCCCCTTGTCATATCCTTCGAAAGGCTCACCACTCCTGGTCGATATGCGCTTTATACAAAATCTTTACCAACGCAATGATGGCAACGATCATAACACCCATACAAACCCACTCGTATATCTGCACACTAGTCGGGTCCTCATCAAAAACAATAATCATAGCGCCTGAGGCAAATATTAAAATTATATAGCTGACAATTTTCATGGCTAAATTACCACCTTGAATCGGCAACAACCGATACCTCTTGTAGAGAGTGACCCATACCTAAACGACCAACACAAATTCTATTTAAACATGAATCAACAGGCCCAGCAGTTTCTGTCTATGCCTAATAGATCTATGCCTTATTCCATCCATTTATTAGACTCAATAACACTAAAAATGGAGTGGCTAACCCAACTGCATAAAAAGCTAAGCCTTATTTGTCCAATACATAGACCCAATCGCGGCCTCCGCAGACTTCTTGGGCATCAACAATATGTTGACTATAAGGAGAAAAAAGTTCTTTCAGGCTGTCGGCATTAAACCGGAAACGATTA
>CAZZET010000005.1:8016-10652 GCA_964653275.1 uncultured Methylococcales bacterium | reverse complement strand
ACTATAAGGAGAAAAAAGTTCTTTCAGGCTGTCGGCATTAAACCGGAAACGATTATTTGACATGCCATTCGGGTCTGTTCCCCAAGCGACAATGGATGCAATCCATGACCAACGGGATTGGGTGAGACTCAGCACCGATTCAGAAATAATCAGCCGTTGTTCCGCCGCTTCGAACAATTGGGATAAAACAGCTTCCACATCTGGATAGAATTGAAATAAACTGACCTGACAGACTACAACTTGGGAACGGGGTAATTTGTCCTGTGTTAAGTCAAATTGCTCCACGGGTCGGCCTTGGTTTTGGGCGGCGGATACAAACGCCGCACTTTGATCTAAA
The DNA here is from genome assembly GCA_964653275.1 of uncultured Methylococcales bacterium. Taxonomy (GTDB): domain Bacteria; phylum Pseudomonadota; class Gammaproteobacteria; order Methylococcales. The sequence goes on along the minus strand of CAZZET010000005.1, from coordinate 10,315 downwards.
CCCCGATAACGAACAGAACTGGGTAGGTACTCAGAAAGGGTACCATCACCACAACAAACGTCGAGAACATCCGCACCTTCAGGCACCCACCGGGAAACCGCCTCAAACCGCTCCCGACGGTGAGATCGGTAAACAACGGTCATGAGTGTTCGATAGAACCAACTGCTTTCATAGAGAATAGTCATACCGACAAAAGTGTAACGACCTAAGCACAAAGATTGCAAATCTGTTTCCACTCTCCGGGTAGGCTGCCCAAGAATCGAGCTCGGTTGCCCCATCGACAACCTTTAGGCTCGATTCACAAAATCTTGGCCTTTGTGTATGATAGAATTCATACTCAGGTGAGAGTGGGTCACATGTTCGTAATCGTTTCCTGTGGGATCCCCAACCTTGTACTAGTTCGAATTAATAAAAGTCATCCTGTTTTCATAACAGGGGAAGAATAAATCGAAACGGATAACGCCACAAAGAGAATCGATATGAAAATCCTATTGGTTTACCCAAAAATGCCCTACGCTTTTTGGTCGATGCACCATGTATTGAAAGTGGCTGGTAAAACTGCGAACTACCCACCGGTAGGTCTACTGACGATTGCGGCGATGTTGCCGGAAGAGTGGGAAAAGCGGTTGATTGATTTAAATTTAGATACGCCGCTCACCGATAGAGATATTGAATGGGCCGATTATGTCTTCATAGGAGCTATGAATGTTCAGGCTACTTCGGTACGCCAGATTATCGACCAATGCCAAAAATCCAGCGCAAAAATTGTTGCGGGTGGACCTCTGTTTACCCATGAGTACAAAGACTTCCCTGGTGTCGATCACTTCGTATTGAACGAAGCAGAACTCACACTACCGCGTTTCTTGAAAGATCTTGAGGCTGGATGCGCAAAACCTGTTTATTTAACCCCAGAAATGGCCAATGTTCACGAAACACCTATTCCTCTTTGGGAACTGGCGGATATGAAAAAGTATGGGTTTGCAATCGTACAGTATTCGCGGGGATGCCCGTATATGTGTGAATTTTGTGATGTAACTGCGCTATTTGGTAGAAAACCGAGGACTAAGACACCAGAGCAAATTATTGCCGAACTCGAATCATTGGGTGATATTGATCAGTACGACCTTGTCGTTTTTGCCGATGATAATCTAATTGGAAATAAAAAAGTTCTCAAACAGGAATTGTTGCCAGCATTAATCGAATGGCGAAAACAGAAAAACCGGTTAGTGGGATTCGCCACCCAACTCACAATCAATCTCGCAGATGATGACGAACTCATGCAGATGATGTTGGAAGCCGGTTTTAGGCATATATTCGTGGGAATTGAAACCCCCGACGAAGATAGTCTTATTGCGATCAAAAAAGGCCAAAATGCACGCCGCAATATGCTCGACAATGTAAAAAAGCTTCATCGCAATGGTTTTATTGTAACTGCAGGCTTCATCGTAGGACTTGATACCGATACACCGGATATTTTTCAGAAACAAATTGATTTTATCCAAGATAGCGGCATCGTCGTTGCCGGAGTCAGTGTGCTTAAAGCTCCACCTGGAACAGAACTATACAACCGAATGAAACGGGAAGGACGATTGGTCTATCAATTTGATTTTCATGAAAGCCAAACCAATATTATTCCCAATATGGATGTTGACGTATTAAGTGCAGGTTACCGACGAATCCTCGAGTATATTTGTTCACCCAAGTACGTTTATGAACGCGCCCGCAATTTTCTAATTGAGTACAATGCACACAAAGTCAGTTACGACGCGGATTTTAAATTTAGCCATGTGCCGATTATGGTACGCTATTTCGGTGTTTTTTTGAGGATGATTTATCACGTAGGCCTACGAGGTGAACAGCGAGTTTACTTTTGGAAGCTGGTTTCGTGGGCTTGGAAAAATAAACGTGAGAATCTTGATCTCGCCATCTTCTTTGGGATTTGGATGAAGGAATTCCACAACATGTTTCAAAATTACGAAGCCTCTGGACATTTCGATATTTATAAGGTGTCCATGAGCTTGGCGAATCAGCAACATTCTGACATTGCTGCAAAGAAGCTTACAGCTGTGGCAATTAATGCAGTCGGTCAATAAGATGTTAACTCTGGGAAACTGCTCGTGAAAGGGATATTAAAAATATTGGGGCTGGCTGTTGTAATTTTCACAACCAGCGGCTGTGATAAAGCCAGTGTCAACTCTGACCGACCTTCCAATCTAACCAAATTTAATGGCACATGGGAAGTAAAAGGACAAACCCAAGTTGCTTCTCCCGATGAAGTCAGTGAATGTGGATACGGTAT
>CAZZET010000005.1:0-7916 GCA_964653275.1 uncultured Methylococcales bacterium | reverse complement strand
TCGCAAGTTTCATTTACAACCAGCCAATGGACGTTTCTTTTTCGGTACTAAAAAGAAAAATGCCTAAAGATTGGCTACTTCCAGTTACGTCTGGAATATTCATTGGCACCAGTTATATCCCCTTCCCTCCCTGGGCCTCACTGTTTTGCTTTGTTCCTTTATGGCTATTCTGGTTGCGGCAAAAAAGCCTTAAAAACGTCTTAATAGGTGGTTGGATAACTGCGTTTGTTTTCACACTTATTGGGTTTAACTGGGTATCTCATCTCTTGCATGAATTCGCGCATCTGCCAATGCCTCTTGCTATTTTTGGGATGCTAATTTTTGCATCGGTGGCTCATTTGTTTGTCCCTCTGGCTGGCGGGATCTGGTTTTGGGGACACACTACATTTCAATGGTCAAACCGGCTTTCCGTGGGAATCTTGGTATTAGTGACAGTTCTTGCGGAAGCCTATACCCTAACCCTTTTTGATTGGAATTTTGGGTATTCCTGGTATGGCTCAGGGATTCCAATATACCAATGGGCGGAGATTATTGGCTTTCGTGGCCTCAGCGCCGTGACAATTCTGTGCAATCTACCCCTTTTTTTAGCCTGGAATAACCGTAAAAATATTTCGGGCATAATGTTGCTAATAGCGGTAGCGATCGGATTCGGCGCATTAACTGCGGGTGGGTTATGGATAAAATACCGCCTTCCCAAACCTGATACATCCGCTAATGTATTGCTTGTACAAGGCAATATTGGAAATGAAGAAAAAATGGCTGCGGAACTGGGCCGCGGATTTCGCCATGGCATTATAGACCGGTATTTTAAACTAACCGACAAAGGGATTAAGAAACACTTGGGTAGTGATATTGATTTCGCAATCTGGCCCGAGGCTGCATTTGCTGCCCTACTCAACGTTAACCATTCACAGGGTCAACATGCAATAAGGTTGAAACAATATCTGGCAGAACGCCAGCTCCCCCTTATAACAGGTGCTTATAGCAGCGACAGCAATTCAGGATTCATTACCAATTCGCTATTTATTTTGGATGAAAACGGTAAAATCGTACCGCCACATTACAGTAAAACAATCTTGTTGGCATTCGGTGAATACATTCCAGGTGAAAACATTTTTCCACAAATCCGTGATTGGCTCCCACCCATCGGACAATATGCGCGTGGGCCCGGTCCAACGCTGTTACTAGAATGGAACGATTTTATGATTGGCCCACAAATATGTTACGAAAGCTTGTTTCCCGAATTTTCGAGAGGACTCGCCAATTTAGGAGCTCAATTTATCGTTAACGTAACTAACGATTCTTGGTATGGTACTTGGCAGGAACCTTATCAGCATATGTTTATGACATTGGCCAGAGCAGTCGAATATCGGCGTCCGGTGATTAGAGCAACTAATACAGGTATTTCCACAGTGGCGTTGGCTTCTGGAAAAATACTGGAAAAATCTCCTCTACACCAAGAATGGAGCAGACTCTACACGGTCCCCTATCTTAACAACCCAAAGGCCACATTTTATCAAACATGGTATTGGCTGATCCCAGGCATGCTTTGGGCAACTTTGACTATTTTGCTGTTGGTCGGCATACGAAAAAACATTGAGAAACATTCTATGTCTTGAAACAGCAAGCCGACTGACTCTAGTAGGTAGTTGAACACCATCCCTCCTCTTGTGTAACCCAATCCTCAAACAAATAACGAAATTTTAAAACCTAATAGCCTTTCCGGCATCTCGATATAGCCTACTTCTGGTCGAACTCAAGATCCACCTGCCATCCATCACTTGGCCTTAATGCCAAAATAGCCGCTAAAAAACAGTCATTGAGTCAAATATATTCGATGTAAGAACTACCTCTTTATTTTAGGTGTCCACAATTTTTACAAAAGACGCATATCTCAAGACACCTACTACGATGATATATATATTAACTTATCAAACTATAGCATTCGCTTAGAAATTTTTCTGTTGGCGCAAGTTTTGCTTAAGACACAAAAAAGGATTCTTATGACCGGTTCTGTTGAACACTCAGAATCCGATCGTCGCTTACAGAATCGTACGTGACCAATTTCACGAGACCATAGAATAATAACAATAACACGGGATACATCATGACATCACAACCATTAAACACAACATTTTCACGCCTGCGATGGACCTCCGTTTGGATGGGTATGTTCCTGAGCTTTTGGATCAATTCTATGGTTTTTGCGGCCAATGAAAGGATTTTACCCCTGGGTGATTCTATCACTCAAGCCGATTTAGACTTTAATAGTTATCGGCGTCCGTTGTGGCATCTACTAGATGATGCCGGGTACGTGGTAGATTTCATTGGGGGTAGAAACTATAACGGCTTCAACCCCTACGGCCCGCCGCCCAATCCAGATTTTGACCTCGACCATGAAGGTCATCCTGGCTGGAAGGCGGATGGTTTACTTTCTAAATTACCAGGCTGGCTCACCGGCTACACACCAGACATCGTCTTATTGCACGCGGGCACAAACGACTTATTGAAACACCAATCTATTGAATCCACTATCCTAGAACTTAAAGGTATCATAGACGTGCTACGCAACGATAATCCCCATGTGACCGTCCTATTAGCCCAGATCATTCCTACCAATCACTCGCAGAACCATAGTTTTACCGATCTGAATGCGCAAATGCAGGGCATCATTGACGAAAAAAGTACCGCTCAGTCTCCCATTATTTTGGTTGATCAAAATTCTGGTTTCGATCCTGTAACAGATACCTACGACGATGTTCATCCGAACCTGATAGGTGAAGAAAAAATGGCGCAAAAATGGTTCGATGCCTTAACCCCATTTTTATCGCTACCACCACCCGATAACACTGCACCGACAGTGGCCAATGTAAATGCCCGACAAAACGATACGCACGTTCTGATTGTATTCAGTGAGAAAGTAGAACAATCTAGTGCCGAGGATATATTTAACTACCAGATCGATCAAGGGATAGAGATTACCGATGCCCATCTCGAAACTGATTTAAAATCTGTCACATTGACCGTGTCAACGTTAACCCCTGATATTACCTATCAACTCAATATAAATGGTGTATTAGACCGAGCAGAAAATCCCAATGAGGCCAATGAGACAACAACCTTTGTTTTTGCCGAAAGCAACCGTGTAACCGATGGATTGTTGGTACTCTATGATTTTCAAAATGGTTCTGGCAATATCGTTTACGATATTTCCGGTGTTGGTATACCGATGGATTTAACCATTGATAATCCTAATAATGTCAATTGGATCCCAGGAGGTGGGCTTTCGGTCAATTCCTCAACCATCATTTCGGCTGCAATTGATACAAAATTATTCGCTGCAAGTACGGCTAGCAATGAGGTCACTATCGAAACCTGGATTAAGCCAGCAAACACCTCGCAATCCGGCCCAGCACGTATGGTTACTTTATCGCATTCATCAAGTAGCCGAAATTTCACTCTGGGACAGCATCAGTCCAGTTACCATGCCCGTTTACGGACTACCACAGCCGGAGACAATGGAACCAGTCCGGCAACCACAACGAATAATAATATCGCCGACACCAATCTTTCGCACATAGTCTATACACGCGATTCGGCCGGTACGGCAAAAATCTATAAAAATGGCGTGGAAGTCGCCAGCATACTAGTCGATGGAGACTTTTCGACTTGGGATGGGACCCATCAATTTGCCTTGGCAAATGAAGTCGACCAGGGACGTCCTTGGTTGGGCAGCTATTATTTAGTAGCAACTTATGGGCGGGCTTTAACCTCCATCGAAATTCAAAGTAATTTCAATTCAGGTTTGATCGGTACTTCGGACAATTTTTCACCAGTTGCCGATGCAGGTTTACCCCAAACCATCACTGACTTGGACGGCGATGGCCATGAATTGGTTGCATTAGATGGCACCGGAAGTACCGATGACCAAAGCATAGCCACGTACCAATGGCGTGAAAATGGTATTGAGATTGCCACGGGTGCTACACCACAAGTTGATCTAACTGTGGGTGTACATACCCTAACATTGACCGTAACCGATATGGATAATGCGTCAAGTACAGACACTGTAGCAATCACTGTTGAACCCCTCAATACAGTAAATGAAGTACCTATCGCCCAAGCTGGAATCGACCAAACAGTCGTGGACACAGACAACGATGGCTTTGAAACCGTATCATTGGATGGATCTGGAAGTGTGGATGACCAAGGCATAGTTGCATATCAATGGCATGAAAATGCTAACCCGATAGCAACCGGTGCTTCACCCCAAGTAAACTTAGCCGTTGGTTTACACACTCTGACTTTGACCGTAACTGATACCGATAATGAGTCTACGACGGATACTGTCGAGATCGTTGTTGAAGCGGCGGTTATCGATGATATTGCACCAACCTTGGGCAACATATCCGCCCATTCGGAGACTTCGGTCACAGTATTATTCAGCGAACCGGTCGAAGAAGCCAGTGCTGAGACGATCGCAAACTACCAAATCGATCAAGGCATTGAAGTCGTCGACGCACAACTGGGAGCGGATTTTAAATCAGTCACTTTGACGGTATCGCTACTTACCCCGAATGTCACTTATCAAATTAATGTCAACGGTGTGCTAGACCTGGCGACCATCCCTAATTCAACAAACGACATCGCAACCTTCAGCTTCTCCGAAACCCACCGAGTCACCGATGGCTTACTAATACTCTATGATTTCCAAAACGGTAGCGGTGATGTCGTATCCGATATTTCGGGTTTGGGTACACCGATGGATCTAATCATCGATAATCCCAATAATGTCAGCTGGATTCCTGGGGGTGGCCTTTCGGTCAATGCCTCAACCATCATTTCGGCTACAGTCGATACCAAATTATTCGCTGCGTGCACTGCCAGCAATGAAATTACCATTGAAACTTGGATTGAATCGGCGAATACATCTCAATCGGGTCCAGCACGTATGGTGACATACTCCGAATCATCGAAAAGGCGAAACTTTACTCTGGGACCGCATCATTCCACCTTCCATGCCCGTGTAAGAACCACTACGGCTGGGAGTAATGGTACCCATCCAACAGTTAAAACCAACGATGGGGTGGTCGAAACCACATTGGCACATATTGTTTACACCAGGGATGCTACGGGTGTCGCTAAAATCTACAAGGATGGCGTCGAATTGACTAGTCAATTGGTCGATGGGGATTTTTCTAATTGGGATGAAACCTATCAGTTTGCCTTGGCGAATGAGATAGGCGAAGGGCGGCCGTGGTTAGGAAACTACTACTTGGTAGCAACGTATGGGCGGGCCTTGTCTTCCCATGAGGTTCAAGGAAATTTTGAAGCAGGTCTGACTGGGGCACCAAGTAATCTGCCACCGGTTGCTAATGCAGGCACTACTCAAACGGTTACCGATGTCGACGGCAATGGTAGCCAAATCGTCACATTGGATGGGACGGGAAGTACCGATGACCAGGGCATTGCAAGCTATGAATGGCGTAACAATGGTGGACCTATCGCAACCACACTTTCGCCACAAGTAAGCTTATCCGTGGGCGTACACACGCTCACTCTGATTGTGACCGATACTGATGGGGCATCGGATACAGATACTGTTGTCATTACCATTGAAGCACCAAATGAAGCGCCTATTTCCCTCGCGGGTGACGACCAAACGATCGTCGATACGGGTGATGATGGCCACGAATTGGTTACTTTGGATGGATCTGGGAGTACCGATGACAGGGGCATTGTTTCTTACCAATGGCTCGTGAATGGTAGTCTGGTCGCGACGGGCAGTACTCCGCAGTTAGACTTAACTCTGGGTATTCATGTAGTAACGTTGACTGTGACCGACACAGATGGGGTGTCTGCATCGGATACTGTAACAATCACCATTGAAGCAGCACCTGCTCAAAGTCCTGTCATCGATGTAGCCTCCATTATTCTCAAAGGCACGGTCGATGGCCGGGGCAGTCCAATTCAATCCATTACGGTGAGTATCAATGGTGGCCTTCCAGAAAATGTCGATACGTTGATCCCCAGCGGCAATACCGCGACTTGGGAAAAGGAAATCAATTTGCCACAAGATAATGCTAATATAACCGTTACTTCGGAGAACGAGGCGGCAATCAGCACCAGCACAGTGATGGATCTAACTTATTAAATAGAATTGCCAATGACCCAGGGCTATTGAAGACTCCCTTGATGTGCCTCAATAACCCTGGATCACGGCAGTGCGTAGGATGCAGTTTGCTGGAATGTTAAAAGTGGCTTTTCTCCAGACAAACTTATAAGGTAGTTGTCGAATGTTTGTTTGAATTTTTACATTCGCGTATTTTTCCTTTCCGATCAAGTCAAAACTAAACCTCCACCAAGACATTAAATCCGTCAGTATTGGTTCTAGTAGTCTCATTTCCGGACTTAACTTTTTAGAAAATAGGCCTTGACAACAAACACCCAGAAATAAAAACGCATGGGCTACAAAACAACAAAACACACTATTTTGGGTTCGATGACAGCAATGTTATTGATAGTTTTGTTGGCGCCAATAGCATTTGCACATGGAGTCGATGAGAATACTAAACAGTTTCTATTAAATAATCAGGGTCTAGCAATTGGGCCATTTTTGTATATTGGTGCGAAACATATGGTGACCGGTTACGATCATCTGCTGTTTCTACTTGGAGTTATTTTCTTCTTATTCCGCACCCGAGATATCTTGCTATACGTCAGTTTATTTACTGTAGGCCATAGTCTCACTCTATTTTTTGGGGTGTTGGACAACATTACGGTCAATCCCCACTTAATTGATGCCATAATCGGAATATCTATCGTTTATAAAGGTTTTGACAACCTCGGTGGATTCAAACGCCTCTTCGGGTTTCAACCGAATACGAAAGCTGCGGTCTTTATTTTTGGTCTATTCCATGGGTTTGGTTTAGCGACAAAATTACAAGATTTTACGTTACCAGATAAGGGCTTTTGGAAAAACTTGTTGGCATTTAATATTGGAGTCGAAATCGGCCAATTTTTAGCTTTATTTTTTATCCTAATCGTGTTGAATTTTTGGCGCCGATTCGATAGCTATTATGGTTTGTCGGTTGTCAGCAATACTTTATTAATGACCGGTGGATTATTATTGGTTGGCTACCAAATGACTGGCTTTTTTCTAAATGTGTGATAGTTATGAACGACTCAAATATTCCTGTGCAATCTTTGAAAACACTGATAATCAGTATGATCAGTGCGGTCTTACTCGCATTTGTAATTTTCACAACTTTCGTAGCACCCGCTGAATTTGGTATAGATCCTACCGGTTTAGGCAAAGCAATGGGCCTTACAGTATTAGCTAAATCGATACAGGAAGATGCAGAGACGGTAGTCTCATGCCCACCCACAGAGCAATCGGAGGACTGGTTGAATGTTGTGGTGATCACTGTGCCGGCCAATTCTGGGTTGGAATACAAATTCCACCTTAAGAAAAAAGCCGAGCTGGCATATACATGGGCAACCGATGGTTCTGAGTTATATTTTGATTTTCACGGAGAACCCGAGGGTGATACTAGCGGTTATTTCAAAAGCTTTAACGAAAGCACGAATGATCAATCCGACGGTATTTTGAAAGCTCCGTTTACTGGTTTACACGGTTGGTATTGGAAAAATAACACCCAAACACCGGTTCGGGTTACATTAAAAACTAAGGGGCAATATACGATCAAGGGGCTAATGTAGTAGAAGGAAACATAATGAGAAGCAGCTACAAAATCTAACACACAAAGATCCTCTGGACCACTAAGGTGATCTTCACCGATACCCTAAAGTTACTTCTGGTATCTAATTTGACTGGAATGAAAAGAGGTGGACCCGTCCCGATTGGGCAGTCCAATCGGAAAGGTCCACCTCTGTTAGAGGAATGATTTGTATAA
>CAZZET010000004.1:0-87753 GCA_964653275.1 uncultured Methylococcales bacterium | reverse complement strand
GAATTAACTTGAGTGAATCCTGTCAATTCAGTATATTCCTCCTCACCCGGGGTCAGGCCTACAAAGTTGGCAAAGCCCTTGGGAATTCCTTCAGGTACAGTTATTTTTAGTCGATGAGATAAATTTGATGGAATATTTTCGAATGATTCAACCGAAAAAGTTAGAAATGTTAGCGCAGATTGCCCTGGTTGCAATGTATTTGCGGAAGCCTTCGTTCCAAGCAGCTCTAGTTTTTGATCAATTTTTTCACCTGAAAAATTAGAAAAAACATCTTCAGAACAACCGTCCATAATATCGACTGAATTTATTTTCCAAGGTAAACTGGATGCGTTGGTAAGCAGCAGTTCGTAGACCAAGTGGTATCTGCCGTCCGAGGCGATAACAGGGTTAGGAATTGTAAGTAGAGACGAAACGATCGGTGTAAACTGGTCTTTTATATTAATTGGTCCGTCAGGAGTACAAAGATTGTACTCATTAGCGGTGGTATCTACACACTCCTTGATGCACTCTTGGTCTACACGGTCTTGTCTCCCACGCTCTTTTTTTGTACAACGCTTTAGTGCATGGCTAATTTTTTTCGTGCGTTCTTCGAATGAGTCGGCACTATCATGCGGTAGTTTCCCGGTATCGTCAGAGATAAAGGGTGATGTTGTACATGCGATTAATGCCAAAATGGGTATTATAGATAAAAACCTCATACCGACGACCCCTCTTTACATGCGCAAAGATTAACAGTATATCATTAATGTAATCCTATAACTTTATTATCTTTTGTCAACCGATGAAAGCTAGTGAGAGTGCAACGAATGAGGTTGGTCTTTGGTAAGTGGTCAGTTGTCCTGTTTTACCAGTGTGTACAGTGTCAGAGGGAAAACAAAGTAGGCATTTGTTCAGAAAATGTTTGTTTACAGTGACTATTAGGTATTATTAAGTGAAGGTATAGAATTTCTGCGGTATTAATAGCACCTGAAACTTAGAGGGTATTCAAATCTTAGGCGTTTTTTGATTGCCACGTCAGAGCATCTAAGGATACAAACTACAGCTTAAAACCTGATCTGTGCACCCGCTCCAGTGCCATATTCACTGTGCTGCTGGATGATCAGTGAGAAATACTTGTTGACGGTAAATCCACCCCCGACAATCCATTCTCCTTGTATTTCGGTATCGTACTGGGCTTCCCCGTAGATGAAAAATCGGTCGGTGATATCGATAGTGCGTCCTCCACTAATCCGAAATCGGCCGTTGGTCGAAATCCAAGTTGTACTTTCTAGATTAAAAGGTAATTGATAGCGAAATCCAAATATTCCTTCGACCAATGTAGGATCGACTTCATTGGTGGAATTAACGCCTATCAATGCTTGAAACAGCCGGTTGAAATAACGGTTGTAGGTAACCGATAAATCGTATTCATGTTTATTAATCCAGTCCCATTCCCAATCGGCGCGAAAAATGTTCCGAGTATTTCCGACCCTTAAACTGCCGTTGGTCATATTGTTCACAAAATTAGCGTCAGACCAGACCCACCACTGGTCATCGTAGAGATTTTGTCGGATTCCGACTAGGTCCGGATACAAATTTGAGCCTTCGTAATGAACTACCCGTGCCATACCAGCGTCTAGGTGGTAGAGCAAGTGGCAGTGGAAAAACCAATCATGGCTTTCGTTGGCGGCGAACTCGATTACTTGCTTGGAGAAAGGGGCAATATCAACAGTATGTTTCAGGGGTGAATATTCTCCATGTTTATTTATAACCCGGAAAAAATGTCCATGTAAATGCATGGGGTGATGCATCATAGTCTTATTGACAAGTAAAAAACGAACGTTTTCCCCACGACGAACCAGTATTTCATCGGATTCGTTCAGAATTTTACCGTTGATAGACCACACATAGCGTTCCATGTCACCTTCGAGGACTAACCTATATTCCCTGACCGGTCTATTATCCGGCAAAACGGTGGGGACTGGGGAGCGTAATTTAGAATAGGGAGTAAGTGGGCGTCCTTTTTGAGCGCGATAGGGATTACTTTGCATTTTACTGCCCGGAATGTAAGGAGACGGGAGTTTGCCGAAATCAAACCGGTTGTAGATTTTAGGATAAGGTACGCTAGTGGCGAGTATTTTTTTACCCCTACCAATAAACAATGAAGAATAACCAGAGCCATCTTGTGCGGTTGAGCGTAACTCATATGCGCCCTGCCCGGGTATTGTAAGCAGAACATCGTAGGTTTCCGCGACACCAATCAGAAAACGATCACTTTGAACCGGTTCGACGTCTAGACCATCTGCCGCAATAATGCGCAAGTTACCCTCGTCTCCGGCAAAGTCAATATAGAAATAGCTGGACGATGAACCATTAACTATTCTGACACGAATCGTTTCACCAGGGTTGGCGTCAAGCGTTGAAATCGGCTTGCCATTAGAGAGAAAGGCATCGTAATAAATATCTGATATATCCGCAGCTGGCAATGACATAGAAAAATTACGGTTCAACCAATCTTTGACACCGTCGTTCTGAATTGCGCCTACTACACTTTGCAATTGACCTTTCTGCAGAGCGTTCCAGTCAAAACCACGCTTTAGGGTTCGCATAACTTCTTTTGGATTCTGGTTGGTCCAGTCCGACAAGACTAGAACGTAGTCGTGGTCGGGTGTAATACGCGGTAGTTGCGGGTCAATAACAATTGATCCATAGATTCCGCGCTGCTCTTGCAAACCTGTATGGGAATGGTACCAATATGTGCCGGTTTGAATGATCGGAAACTTGAAGATATGTGTGGCGCCTGGCTTGATAGGTGGCGTGGTGAGATAAGGCACACCATCATCTTTGTCTGGCAGTAGAATGCCATGCCAATGCAGAGAGGTTTCGACATCCATTTGATTTTCCACGCGGATAATGGCTTGGTCGCCTTCGGTAAATCTCAGAGTTGGCCCAGGGATGGTACCGTTAATAGTCATGGCTAGCACTTCCTCGCCGGTTATATCAACTGTTTGGTGGGAAATGATCAGATTATACTCGACTTCCATTGCCATATTCGGCAATGCGGTCAACATGAGTATTAGGCTGATGAACAACCTTATGGGAATGGATAGTGGCATCATTTAGTTCCCTTCACAGGAGCCTTTGATAACTGTACCAAAAAATGAATGGGGAGTTTTTTCTTATTTGTTAAACAGTATGAGAGTGGCAGTATACATTGTATTGGAAATAGCCTTGGTTAATTCCGATTTCAGCACCCTAACAGAACTCGACGATAATGTTAGCATTCTAAGTCAGGCTACCTTAATATCTCTCTTTGGGGGTGTATTTTGCCTAGATTAGGGTGACACTGATCTTTAAGTCTAAAAATTAAAACGATCTGGTTATCATATAGGGTCTGGGCTAACCCGCACACCAAGTTAATAAAACGAGTAAGGCCTTGTTTTTCGATTGTCAGCTATGTGCCATTGAATGTATACAGATTGTGATCTGATCAATGCGGATAGGTAAATGCAATAAAGCGCAAATTTTAATGGTGCTAGGATTGGTCACTTGTGATGCTGGTATCGTTAAAGTGAATTACTCGTACACTGCGGAATTTACTGGCGTATAGACAATAACTCTAGGACAATAGTTATACTATGTTTGTTGGTCACTATGCCGCTAGTTTGGCCCTGAAAAAGTTTGAAAAGAGTGTTGCATTAGGCAATCTTTTTCTCGCCGTTCAGTTTGTCGATATTTTATTTTTCCTATTTGTTTTACTGGGCATTGAGCGAATGAATATAGTGGAGAACTTTACCCAGTCTACCCACTTCGAGCTAGAATTTATGCCCTATACACATGGCCTGTTCGCGGCCATTTTCTGGACTGTTGCGGCTTATGTGTTTTTCCGGTGGATTTTCGTTAAGAAAAACTCGGTAGCATTTGTAATTGCATTAGCGGTGTTCTCGCACTGGGTCTTGGATCTGATTGTACACACACCCGATTTGCCTCTATGGAGTGATGCATCACTTAAACTTGGTTTGGGTCTTTGGAATAATTCTATCGCCACGTTTTTACTTGAAGCAGCACTATTGATGTCTGCGCTTTGGCTCTATCTACAATCTACGTCAGCTATTTCAACTGTTGGGAAGTATGGTATGGGTGTTTTTGTGATTTTGCTTCTATTGGTGAATGCCGTGTTTCTCTTTGGTCCTCTATTAAGTAACAGTAAGGTGGCTATAACAGCATCGATACTAATATCCTATTTCTTATTTGCGGGGGTGGCATTTTGGCTCGATACGAAGCGATCATAGCTATTTTGAGCCCTTCCAAAGCGAAAGACGCATTTTATTTTTTACATTGTCGCGTAGATTGAGAAAACATCGAAGTCTTCAATTGCCGCAGCTGCTCGCCGAATGAGTTCTAGATTGGTTTTTTCCTCCATCATGCCACCAATTGCAAGTGTCACTACCATGGCTTCGAAGGGATAGATTAGATGGGCGCGGTATCTTTCGAGAAGATTCGTAAAATCGAGAATGCCTACACCATAGTTTGCAAGTACCTGTCGGTAATGTTCCAGAAGAGTCATTTCGTGAGTTCTTCGATTTTCAGGCTCTAGAGCTGTTGCCAAAAAGAAAGCTACATCTCCAATTCCTTCGCCAAGGCGGACAAGTTGCCAGTCGAGGAGCCCAGGGTGCGACTGATTCCAGAAAATATTACCGGGATGACAATCGTGATGAACTAGAGTTCGTGGTTCTTCAGACAGAAAACGCATAGCTTCACAACGTTTGTGGGCATATCGGATAGCAGGTTTGTGGAGTTTAGTCGGTATAGTGTCCGCCGCATATCTCAAACCGCGTTTCATTAAAGGAACGGCTAAAACGGTTCCCAAGCAATCTTCCCATCGTCGAAGTGGGTTGGCCAGCCAGTTATATTCCTGTTCGAGAGTCTCTTGATTCCAAAAACGCGCATGAAGCTGTGCTAGCTGCTCAACAACCAACGTGGCTTGTGTAGGAGTCAAGGTATCACTGGGTAATCCGGGAACAGCGCCGATTTCTGTCATATCAGCTAGAACGAGTATGGCTCCGTGTCCAAACTTGCTTTGTGCAGCTAGTATCGTGGGCCGCGCTACCGGTACCAAATGAACGATGTCTTTATAGAAGCACACTTCCATCCAGAGAAGTCTAGGTAAAGCCGTAATTAACCATGCTCTCCAAGACAACGATGGTAGTTTCACAAACCAACGATGGGGAAACCCCCCAGTCCCATTGTGTTCGACGACTACGCGTACTCGGGTTGTTGTCCCGACATCAATTGAAATGATATTGATTGCCAACACAGTGATGTTGGGCGCATGTAGATCAACAATTTGTTGAGCCCAAGCGACTGTCAAATCGCTCGGTTTACTAACGAGAATACTTTTTGCCACGTTTTTTGCCCGAATTCTGGTGGCGGAAATAACCAAAAGACAACGCAAAAGCTACAAAATGGCATTAAACCAAGAAGCTAAAAAGATGCAAAATGTTCTATGCATGGAGCATGAGTGCAACCACACATGTCATTCCTTTAATCCTTCGGTTAAGAACCTGTTATGTGTAGACTAATTCTTAGTCCCTACCTATATGGAACATAGAATTTTTATCTATTAACCTAACACCTAAGGTATACTATTTGGTATTCAAGATTTTGACAAACCATTATTCATCATAAGAGGCATTTGATTAGCTATAGGGTCATGTGCATCTGTAACGTGGAAGGAAATATTTGTACTATGAAAAGATTAGATGTTGTTCTGGTTAGAGTTATCCAGTTCTATGTATTCGTTTTTTTTACCTTTTTGGTGTTGGCTTATTTCGGTACATTATTATTGTTGCCGCTTTCCATTTTGATGAATCTTATCCGAATTTTAACACTAGTTGGTTTGCCAGAATTAGTTTCAATTGTTCTTGGGCTTCCTGCTGTGGTATATCTTGGTTACCTGGTTTATAAAATGCCAAACTTAACCAGGATCGTCGTAGACACAGGGTTGGAATTGGTTTCTATCGCTCAAGTGCGTATAAAAAGTTTTGATGAGATTATTGGTTCTCAAAAAAGCGATGAAACTCAATCGGAAGAGCAATCTATTGTAGCTAGCTAAGGTTTGGTATCTTCTGTCGAGGGTGGCTTTTAATGGCTACCAACCTGTGATGATAGAATTGTAATATTGGTCTAGCGAAAAGATGTAGAGAAGGGATTTAGGGGACGCAGTTTGGAGGCCGTTTTCTCGATAAAAATAGTGAGAACTAAACCTGGCGTAATCGATAAACCTGTGTTTTATTTAGACCTTCTATTTTCGGATAGCCCCCTTTAGCGCCTTTGTATAAACTCTTTTGTTCCCCTTAACTTAGCGCATTCACTACATATCTTACAGCTTTCGTAGTGGGTGTCCGTTAAGGTGGGTTGTGATGAGATGCTGGTGGGTAGCAAAGCTCTTTTGTGGAAGAAAGCATTGAAAAATGCGAGCTCGATGGCCTCTCGGATACAGTCTTTCCTGTGCCTACCAAAAGGTGGAAGCTGAAATAGAAGGATTGATTAGTTAGAATCCCCCTTCAAATTACGTGGTATTTTTTGCTAATGGGAAAGTTTTGGGTCGCTCCTTCTATTTTGTCGGCTGATTTCGCCAGGCTAGGCGAGGAGGTAGACAGCGTAATAGCGGCTGGTGCAGACATCATTCACTTCGATGTAATGGACAATCACTACGTGCCGAACTTGACGATTGGGCCGGTGGTATGTAAATCGTTGCGAAATTACGGCATTACTGCGCCGATTGACGTCCATCTAATGGTGAAACCGGTGGATCGGATTATTCCAGATTTTGCCGAAGCCGGTGCGGATTATATAACTTTTCATCCGGAAGCTTCGGATCATGTTGACCGTTCCGTTCAGTTAATTAGGGATTGTGGATGTAAAGCTGGTCTTGTATTAAATCCGGCGACACCGTTGGACTATCTTGATTATGTACTGGAAAAAATAGATATGGTGTTGTTAATGTCGGTAAATCCTGGCTTTGGTGGTCAGTCTTTTATTCCCTATATTTTGGACAAGGTGAGTCAAGTCCGGGAGCTTATCGATACCACCGGGAAAGATATACGATTGGAAATCGATGGTGGCGTTAAACCCAACAACATAAGAGCTATCGCTGAAGCAGGTGCGGATACTTTTGTTGCCGGCTCTGCGATTTTCGGTCAAGATAATTATGCGACTGTCATTTCGTCGATGCGCGAGGAATTGGCGAAGGCACATCCTTCGTATGAGGAAATATAGCGTCAGGGATAAGTAGTTTTTGCGGAGGATGGGACAGAAAAGTGCCGCTGTCCCGATTCTCTAGCAAGTATTTTTAAAGCATCCATCGGTGAAAAACGCTTACCCTGGATGCAGAAATTTCATGAGGGAAGAGTATATAGTATGCAACGGCCAGAGCTTATTGCTATCGATCTTGACGGAACTTTAATCGATTCGGCACCGGATCTTGCTTTTGCTGCCAGTGAGATGTTAAAACGTTTAGGTCGGGCACAGGTAGCTGAAGAACGGGTTAGAGATTGGATTGGAAATGGGGCGGATATGCTGGTTAAACGGGCTTTAACGGGAGAGATGGTGCCTGAGAAGAATCCTGTGGATTTCCAGCGAGGGCTTGATGTTTTTTCGGAAATATATGCAGATAATGTCAGTGTTCGGAGCAGCTTGTACGACGGCGTGACGGAGGGTCTTCAACGATTACAAAAAGCGGGTTTCAGTCTAGCCTGCTTGACCAACAAGCATTCTCGTTTTACCCGGCCGCTAATGAAGCGCACTGGTCTGGGTCCTTATTTTGACTACGTTGGCTGTGGGGATGATTTTGAACAATTGAAACCCCATCCGTCGTCACTTCTAAAAACCGCGGAACGGTTCAATGTTGCTCCGGCACGGTCACTCATGGTTGGGGATTCCGTCAATGACGTCCAGGCAGCTCGAGCAGCAGGGTTCCAAGTATTCTGTGTGCCTTATGGGTATCTTAATGGACTCCGCGTAGAAGATCTAAATGCTGATTTGATAATTGATTCTTTAGCGGATCTTCCAAACGTTTTAGAAAATTTACACTAAATGCACTCTAGCTGGCC
This sequence comes from uncultured Methylococcales bacterium, assembly GCA_964653275.1. Lineage (GTDB taxonomy): Bacteria > Pseudomonadota > Gammaproteobacteria > Methylococcales. The sequence goes on along the minus strand of CAZZET010000004.1, from coordinate 79,660 downwards.
TGTATTATGACGCTTGACGATTTTAAAGAGTTCGGCGCATTAGGGTTTAATCATGTTCCGATAACCCGTGAAGTCTTGGCTGACCTAGATACCCCCCTTAGTGCCTATTTGAAGCTTGCGGACGGAGCTTATTCTTATCTATTCGAGTCCGTCCATGGTGGTGAACAGTGGGGGAGATATTCCATTATTGGTCTTCCCTGCCAAGTGGTCGTGAAGGTCATAGGATCGCGCATTGATCTTGAAAAAAGCGGTGAAATTGTCGAATCGGTGGAGTACGAAAACCCTTTTGAGTGGATAAAACTATTCGCGGAGAGGTACAAAGTCCCTGAAATTAAAGGTTTACCTCGTTTTAATGGGGGATTGGTCGGTTATTTCGGATATGAAACTATTGGATATATCGAGCCTCGCTTGCGTTCTAAAGGCAAGCCGGATCCCATTGGCACGCCGGATATTGTGCTTATGGTTTCAGAGGATATGCTGATTTTCGATAATTTAACCGGAAAGCTTTTACTGATTACCCATGGAGATCCAGCCGATGCTGATTCTTATCAAAGATGTCAGGAAAGGTTAAATGAGTTAGTTGGGCAGTTACGGGAAGGAAAAGTAAATACTCGGAAACATCGAAACCGAATTGTATCTGAAAATGATTTCGTATCAGGATTCACTCAGCAAGGTTATGAAGATGCCGTACGCCGAGTAAAAGAATATATTGTTGCCGGTGATGTCATGCAAGTTGTGGTGTCTCAGCGTTTATCGATTCCATTTGGTGCTACATCCCTTGATCTGTATCGCTCGCTTCGGTGTCTAAATCCGTCCCCTTATATGTACTTTTTGAATCTGCGTGACTTTGAAATCGTTGGTTCTTCCCCAGAAATTCTAGTTCGCTTGGAGGATGGTGAAGTTACGGTGAGACCCATTGCGGGTACAAGGCCGCGCGGAGAAAATAGGGACGAAGATTTGGCCTTCGAGAAAGAGCTGCTTGGTGACCCGAAAGAACTTGCGGAACATCTGATGTTAATTGATTTAGGACGAAATGATACGGGCCGAGTCGCTAAAATTGGTAGTGTTGAATTAACCGACAAAATGATCATCGAGCGTTATTCACATGTCATGCATATTGTGTCTAATGTCACGGGGCAATTGGAGGATGGAAGGGATGCGTTTGATGTTTTAAGTGCGTCATTTCCTGCGGGTACGGTCAGTGGTGCTCCAAAAATACGGGCAATGGAGATAATCGATGAGTTAGAGCCCGTAAAACGGGGGATTTATTCCGGGGCCGTGGGTTATATAGCCTGGTCTGGTAATTTAGATACAGCGATTGCAATCCGTACCGCAGTAATTAAAGACCATACATTGTACATTCAAGCGGGTGCCGGTATCGTTTACGATTCGGTGCCACAAAAAGAATGGGAAGAGACCATGAATAAAGGTCGGGCAATTTTTCGCGCGGTGACAATGGCTGAGGCGGGCTTGGAAGGCGGCAAAAATGGCTAATCCACGGGTCGTTATGATCGACAACTATGATTCGTTTACCTATAACCTTGTTCAATATTTGGGCGAGTTAGGAGCTGATGTGGACGTTGTGCGTAACGATCAGGTAAACCTTGAGCAGATAAAGCAGCTAAATCCGGATCATGTTGTAGTTTCACCCGGACCCTGTACACCGAACGAAGCAGGAATTTCGGTCGATGCTATTAAAGCGTTTGCGGGTACCGTACCAATATTGGGGGTTTGTTTGGGGCATCAGAGTATCGGATTTGCCTTGGGTGGAAAAATTGTGCATGCCAAAAGTATCATGCATGGCAAAACCTCTATGGTGTATCACAATAGCGAAGGGGTTTTTGCTGGCCTTGATAATCCTTTTGAAGCAACCCGATACCATTCTCTAGTAATAGATCAATCCAGTCTCCCGCATGAATTGGATGTTACAGCATGGACCCAGGATGCCATGGGTGGCCGTGAGGAGATCATGGGTGTCAAACATAAACGACACAATTTGGAAGGCGTGCAATTCCATCCTGAGTCCATACTAACTGCTCATGGGCATGATCTGCTCAGAAATTTTTTGGGTGGTTCCTGAACGCTATTTATTTAGAATGAAAATTCAAGCAGCATTAGAACAACTGTTAGCGGAGAGAAATCTTAACGCTAGTGAAATGCAAAGTGTGATGCAAAACATCATGCAGGGGGACGCTACAGCCGCTCAGATTGCTGGCTTTTTAGTTGCTCTTAGGTGCAAAGGCGAGTCTGTCGACGAGATTGCGTCCGCTGCAGGCGTTATGCGCGAGCTGGCGACAAAGATATCTGTTCAGGGGCCTCATTTGTTAGATACTTGTGGTACCGGTGGTGATGGTGCAAACACGTTTAATATTTCGACTGCTGTTGCCTTCGTGGCAGCAGCGGCTGGTGCTAAGGTAGCGAAACATGGTAATCGCTCTGTTTCCAGTCGATCCGGGAGCGCCGATGTATTAGAAGCTGCTGGTGTCAATATCGATATAAGTCCAGATCAGGTAAAACAATGTGTCGATCAATTAGGAATAGGGTTTTTGTTTGCACCTAACCATCATGGTGCGACAAAACATGCTGTTGGGCCCCGGCGTGAATTGGGGGTCCGAACAATGTTTAACTTGCTGGGTCCTTTATCTAATCCAGCAAGTGCTCCGAACCAAATTATTGGGGTATTCGATAAGACCTGGGTTGAGCCTTTGGCCGAAGTCTTATTGAAACTTGGGAGTCACCACGTATTGGTGGTACATGCTGAGGATGGATTAGACGAAATCAGTATCGGTGCGCCCACTTTTATTTCCGAATTGAAAAATGAACGAATCGAAAGTTATACCGTTACACCCGAGCAATTTGGCTTTACTCGTACTGGGTTGGATGCACTGTCGGTGGAGGATCCTCAAGCAAGTCTCAGTGCTATCGAGGCAGTATTTCAAAATACACCAGGACCCTATTTAGATATTGTTCTGTTAAATGCCGGTGCAGCGATCTATGCGGCTAATTTAACAGACAGTTTCGAATTTGGAATTCAAAAAGCCCGAGTTGTCATCACAGAAGGTGCTGCCCGCAGGAAACTGGATGAGCTCATTCAGCTAAGTCGTACATTTAGTCCTCAATCCGAAAACCAGCAGCCTGTAGTAGCAAGTATTCATAAGTCCCAGGCTTCGGATACTCCCGATATCTTAAAAAAGATTGTTCAACATAAATTTGGTGAGATTGAATCGCGAAAAAAGCGAATGTCCATCGCGGATCTGCAAGAACAGATTGAATCGGTTTCAAATGCTCGGGGGTTTTATCGTGCATTAACAGCCTGCATTGAAGATGGTCGATCTGGGGTTATAGCTGAAATAAAAAAGGCGTCTCCAAGTAAAGGGGTGCTGCGGGAGGAATTCAATCCCATCGAAATTGCTCAAAGCTATGTTAGGGGTGGTGCTGCTTGTCTTTCGGTACTGACGGATAGTAAATTTTTTCAAGGTTCAGAAGTGTATTTGCAACTTGTTCGTGGGGCATGTTCTGTACCAGTTTTACGTAAAGACTTTATGATCGATCCCTATCAAATTGTCGAAGCGAGGGCGATCGAAGCAGATTGTGTTCTGCTTATCGTTGCTGCACTTGGCGATGGTCAGATGAAGGAGCTAGCGGATACCGCTATCGAATTAGGTATGGATGTTTTGGTGGAGGTCCACGATCGAGCGGAATTAGATCGCGCGCTTGCTTTGGAACTTCCTCTGATTGGGATCAATAATCGGAATTTACGAACTTTCCAAACTTCGTTCGCGACTACAATCGATCTAGTAAACGACATTCCAGACAGTTGTCTAATCGTGACCGAAAGCGGCATCCATACTACTGAAGACATTGTGCTCATGCGGGAAAATGGTGTTAATGCCTTTCTGGTTGGAGAAGCCTTCATGAGGGTGCCGGACCCAGGTGAAAAACTCAAGGAATTATTCGGTTTTTAGTTGTTTTTGCTGTTGCACCGATAGCTTCTGTTTTACGTCACACGCCTGGATAAAAGAGCATTTATGATACTGGAACAGAGTGACTGTTAAGAAACCTAGAGTGTTATTATGATTTTTGGGTGGAACGGTTGCGGAATAACAGTCAAAAACGTATATTACCGATTAGGTAGAAATGAGGAGACGGAGAATGAGGCATTTATTAGTAGGTCTTTTGTCCTATGTGATTTTGGGTTGTTCGGGCGTGTTCGCAGCACCTTTGGGGCTGCCAGATGTTCCTGTTCCAAAGAACAATCCCCAATCGGTGGACAAGGTTAAATTAGGAAACAAGCTCTTTCACGATAAGCGATTTAGCTCCACCGGTACGGTAAGTTGCGCAAATTGCCACGAAGCTTCCAAGGCATTTACCGATCGGCTTCGGGTTTCGGAGGGGATCAAGAAGCTGACAGGGACCCGTAATGCACCCACAGTGATAAACGCAGCCTATTTTTCGACGATGTTTTGGGATGGGCGAGAGCCGTCGCTGGAAATGCAATCGCAGCAACCGTTTCTAAATCCGGTGGAAATGAATCTGAAGGATCACGAACCGATTCTCAAAGTAGTACGTAGTGATCCGGATTATGTCAGTGCTTTCAAGGATGTTTTTGGTAAGTCGAGCGATCAGATTACGATGCGTGAAGTATCGATGGCAATTGCGAGTTTTGAACGTACCTTGGTATCAGGTGATTCTGCCTTTGACCGATATTGGTTTGGAGGTGATAAAAAAGCACTCAAGCCTTCGCAAAAAAGGGGTTTTAGGGTATTTTTGGGTCAGGGCCGTTGTGTTTCCTGTCATACCATCGAGCAAGACCATGCACTGTTTACCGATAATAAATTCCACAATTTAGGCATAGGTTTTAAGCGAATCCGAAATAAGGTCAATGAAACAGCCCAACAATTTTTAAATTCTAAACATCAAGGGGCTGATGTCGATCAAGCGGTTCTCACCGCCGAAAATACTTCTGAGTTGGGGCGATTTGCGGTAACCGAAGATGTTACGAACATTGGTGCGTTTAAAACTTCAACTTTGCGTAACATCGATCTTACAGGTCCTTATATGCATGATGGTAGTCTTGAGACGTTGGAAGATGTGGTCGATTTCTATAACAATGGGGGACGTCTAAAAAAGACTGATCCAGTAGATGATTTTCAAAGTGGAGGCATTCGTCCACTCAATTTGACCGATCGGCAGAAAAAGGATTTGGTGCGTTTTATGGAGGCGCTTACAAGTCCAAACGCTTTGAGGTTGGTGAAAAATTAATAATGGGGTATTCGATGAAAAATTCTAAAGGTCGACGCGATTTTTTAAAGAAGAGTAGTGTTGCGCTGGCGGCGAGTACTCTTCCTCTCAGCCTGGTAGAAGTTGCTTTTGGCAAGGAGCCGGGTTTTACATTTGCATATATTTCAGATTCTCATATTACTCACCTCAAAGGTAATAAGTTCGTTCGAAATTGGGATCGTGGTTTAATTAAAGCGGTTGCTGAGGCAAACTTGCTGACACCAAGGCCCGACTTTACCATTTATGGTGGAGATCTGGCACAGCTCGGAACGCGAGAAGAAATCGATCACGGACTGGAAATAATGTCAGGTGTTAATGGTAAAGTCCATTATGTCATGGGGGAGCATGATTACTATGTGGACCTTGGGGAATATTGGGAGTCTAAGCTGGGTCCGCAATGGTACAGTTTTGATCACAAGGGTGTACATTTTGTTGTCCTAAATAGTATCGTCACGCATGATTCATGGACCCATAAGAAATGGGAAAATGGTATGGCTAGGATGCTACAAATGGCCCGATTGGATAACCCTAATGGTTCCCCTTTTATGGTTGGGGAAAAGCAGCGGACGTGGCTAAAAAATGATTTGGCTAAGGTTAATAAAACAACACCTCTTGTTGTCCTCTCCCATTCGCCGTTGCAAAAAATCTATAGAGGTTGGAATTTCTGGACGGAAGATGCCGAACAGGTTCAGGCTATTTTAAAACCGTTTAAGAAAGTTTCGGTGTTATACGGACATGTCCACCAAATTCAGTATAACCAGATTGGCAACATCAGTTTTGCGTCTGCCATGGCGACCGCATGGCCATGGCCCTATCCATCGACGTATTCGCAACAAGCCAGCTATCTGCCCAAAATGACCATCGAAATGAACCGTGCCGATCCGTTTAACGAAAGAGATGCGACAGGGTGGCAATTTATCGACGTGAATTCCGGACATGTTGACGTCAATTATACGCTTGCCGACAATACGAATCGCAGTGTAGTGTTTGATGAAAAACAAAAGCGCCCTGTCGATTCGAAGTATAATACGTCGAAAAGAACACGTCAGCAGACGCATTACTAAGGGTTTCTGGATTCAAGAAAGATCGATGAGGAGGCGATTGTCCAAATGAAAAAAAACAACGTAATAGTTCTATCGGGTGTCTTGCTGTTATTTTCAAATTTTTCTCTCAAAGCAGACGAGTTTACGGATCCTGAGTTGGCGCGGTGGGAAGCTCAGTTTATGGAGGTGGTTAAACAGGGGGAAGATTTGTTTCACGGTGGTCTAAAAACGCCTAATGCAGTCGCGTGTGCACAATGTCATCCGAATGCCACTAATACCCACCCGGAAACGTATCCGAAGTTCCAAAAACAATTGGGTAAAGTAGCTGAGCTGTTCGAGATGATCAATTGGTGTATAAAGAATCCGTTGGAAGGGAAGCAGCTACAGGCAAGTGATCCCAAAATGATTGCCATGCAAGCCTACATGAAGTACGAGCGTCGTGGTGTAAAATTGGCTCCAGGGAAACACTAACGGAGTAATCCATTTTTTAACCAAGCAAGATTGGTTGGTGTGATAGAATTCACTCCAAGTTCAGGTTCCGGGACCGTTATAATCCGATCGGTGAATTTAACGTAATCGATGAGTTTCATTTTTTTACCCATCGAATAAAAGGATCGACGGGAGGACGAAACGGTCACCAAGTTCCTGCAGACTAAACAATTGTTTTTAAATACTGAATTTACGAAAGAGGTAATTATGTCATTGAAAGGTACCCAAACTGAAGAAAATTTGAAAGCTGCATTTGCTGGTGAGTCCCAGGCAAATCGTCGGTATCTTTATTTTGCTCAGAAAGCCGATGTTGAAGGTTATAACGATGTATCGGCTGTATTTCGTTCCACTGCTGAGGGTGAAACCGGACATGCTCATGGCCATTTAGAGTATTTAGAGGAAGTTGGTGATCCGGCAACGGGGGAGCCAATCGGCACGACGCAATTGAACCTCAAGGCTGCGATAGCCGGTGAAACCCATGAATATACCGATATGTATCCGGGAATGGCAAAAATGGCGCGGAGTGAAAATTTCAGCGAAATTGCTGATTGGTTTGAAACTTTGGCAAAAGCCGAGCGTTCTCATGCAAATCGTTTCCAAAAGGCGCTTGACTCGTTGGATTAAATTGTAAGCAATAACTCCCTAAAACCTTATAAAAGCCGGGCTTATGCCCGGCTTTTATATTGTGAAGCGTATTTGACCAAACTCGGGTTTCTGATAAATTTCGAGCACCTTGTCACTAAACGCTTTTGCTGTTCCTCGCTATATAAATCGTGACAATCTGAATGAATACATCCAATATTCAAATAATATGGTAGATAGTCAAACTGGGCAAAGAGAAGGAAGTGTCGAAGCCCCGAGTCGCGATCCGATTGATTGGCAAAATCCGGATTACTATCGCAAAGAATCGCTGTTCAAGGAAATGGAGCGTGTCTTCGATATCTGTCACACGTGTCGTCGGTGCGTAAATCTTTGTAATTCCTTTCCAACGTTGTTTGATCTTGTCGATAATTCCGAAACGATGGAAGTCGATGGCGTGGATCGAGAAGATTTTAATCAAGTGGTTGACCATTGCTACTTGTGCGACCTTTGCTTTATGACCAAGTGTCCCTATGTTCCGCCACATCCTTGGCGTGTGGATTTTCCCCACCTCATGCTCCGGGCAAAGGCGGTTAAACACAAAAATGGGAAAACAGGAATTCGTGACCGTATTCTGTCCTCTAACGATGCTGTGGGTAAATTGGCTCGAATACCCATCGTGGCTGAAACTGTAAATGCAGTAAGTCAGAGTCCTTCCGGACGGCGCGTATTGGCAAATACTCTCGGTATCCATCCGGATGCGCATTTGCCGACTTACCACCGGGATACATTGCGAAAACGAGTCGCGCGTTCTGAATCGCCAGAGTTAGCATTTGAAGCGACTTCGGAAACACGAGGGCAAGTGGCACTGTTTGTTACCTGTTATGGCAACTCGAACGAACCGGGATTGGTTGAAGATTTGATTGCGGTGTTCGAGCACAATAGTATCAGAATAATACTCACCGAGAATGAAACATGTTGCGGGATGCCAAAGCTCGAGATCGGTGATTTGGATTCGGTTAAAAAGGTTAAGGAATCGAATATCCCAGAACTTTTGAAATTGGTCGATAATGGTTTCGACATTATCGCTCCTGTGCCTTCGTGCGTGTTAATGTTCAAACAGGAATTACCGTTACTTTTTCCAGACGATAACGACGTTCAAACTGTTAAAAATAATATTTTTGATCCTTTCGAATATCTCATGCTACGACATAAGGATGGAAAGTTAGCCACAGAATTTCCTAATTCCCTCGGTCGGATTATCTACCATGTTCCATGTCACCAGCGTGTGCAAAACATTGGACTTAAAACACGCGATACACTAGCCCTTGTGCCAGGAACGTCGATCGATGTGATAGAACGTTGTTCAGGACACGATGGTAGCTATGGTTTGCGAAGCGAAACCCACGAAATATCTCGGAAAATTTGTAGGCCGGTCGCTAAAAAAGTACTGCAATCTCAAGCGGATCATTTCGTGAGTGACTGCCCACTTGCAGGACACCACATAGCGTTAGGTACGGACAAAGAAAAACCAGGAAAAAGTCCTTTTTCACTCCTACGCCATGCATACGGGATTTAATGATGGATAAATTGAGTCTAAAAGATCTTTATTCTCTTGAAGATTATGCTATTAATCGTGTGGATTTTCGTGCGAAAGTCATGAATCATAAAAAAAATAGGCGATTATCCCTAGGCCAAAATATGACATTGTATTTTGAGGACCGGCTCACGATGCAATATCAGGTGCAGGAAATGCTTAGGATCGAACGAATCTTTGAGAAACAGGGTATTGAAGAGGAGTTAGAGGCTTATAATCCATTGATTCCCGATGGTAAAAATCTAAAAGCGACTTTTATGATTGAAATACCTGATCCTATTGAGCGGCGCGAGAAGCTCCAGAAATTGACCGGTATTGAAAATCAAGTGTGGTTAAGAGTGAATGGCCACGATCCAGTAATACCTTTCGCTGACGAAGACTTGGAACGTACTAATGATAAAGCAACTTCGGCTGTACATTTCTTGCGTTTTGAGATGACTTCGGAAATGGTAGCGTCGCTTAAGGGAGGAGCTAATCTTGCTGCAGGAGTTGATCACCCAGTCTATTCTCACCGTATAGATCAGGTACCTGAGAACATTCGGAACGCCCTGGTTAAAGATTTCAGTTAGTGTGAAGTTGTCAAAATATTAGTAGTGTAGTGTACAAGCAGATCGGATAGACCTTTGGGAGGTCTGTTTCCATTATCGCTATAAATTTCGCAAATCTAAATCTGTTAGGAGTCGTCTTTAGCGGCTGAAAGAAAACTATTTTCGCCCTGAAGACCGGCTTGTTTCATGGCATTGTCGGCGCGGACTAACAGCGAGTTTGCAGCAAGACTAGCGTCATCCCCTGTAAGCGATAGTAAATGAGGATCGCATTCGACGATACCAATACTGATTTCGGAACTATGGCTAGTCGAATTCAGCTGCAGGTTGGAATTTCTGCAAATTCGCTGACAAACGAATTCGGCATCCTTCGCGTAAGTATTAGATAACACAACGGAAAACGTTGCGGCATCGTAACGTGCTAGGATGTCACTTCGGTGACGGAGCTCGTCGCGAAGGATATTGGCGGATTTGATCAGGATTTCGTTGGTGTAGGGTTTACGATTTTTAATTGCGTTGCTGGTTATTGGATCAAGACCGATCATCAGTAGCGAGAATGGTTGGTGGGTAATCTTCTGCTGCTTGATTCTAACATCGAGAAGACTCAAAAACTCAAAACGAATCAACGTCTTTGTAAGCGGGTCTAAAACCACCGATTCCTGCTCAAGGCTTTCCTGAGCCTCAAGCCATAGTACATTGATAATCCCTAATGCACAGGCCAGTAAAACACCGAGAATCCAAGCAAAATACCACATTGAAAACGCCCCGTTTTAGTAAGCCGTATGTTGATTTTCACGGATTTTTGCCACACTGACTTTTCCTTTTAAAATACGGTAGACCCAACTTGTGTAGGTGATCACGATGGGTACAAAAAACAGTGTGACCCAGAATAGGACTTTCAGCGTCAAGAAGCTTGATCCCGAGTCCCAGATGGTTAGACTATGGTCTGGATGAGTGCTGGACGGAAGAAGGAAGGGATACAGGGATAAGCCAACGGTCGCAATAACGCCTGCTATGGAAATGCTACTGGTGATAAAGGCTAAACCTGGCTTTCCCCGTTTGGACAATGCCACAGTTAAAACCGTAAAAAGAAAAACTTGCGTAGGAATTGCCCATAACCAATCGAACCGCTGATAGTTTACCATCCATGCTCCCAATGCGGTGTAAACGGATTTATCTAAAGGGTTCAGCGCTCTATTTAACTCACCGATCGTTTCGATTTGGTATCCGATTAGATTAAAGGTGATTTGGCTCCCGCAAGTTATAAAACCGATTAGAAAAACACTCGCTGAGAAAATGACCGCTTTTTGACACCGATTCGCGATTACATCTTCTGTTTTTAATTGTAGGTACACAGCACCGTGCATGACTAACATACTTAGGCTAACAATTCCGGTTAAAAGTGCGAAGGGATTCAATAACGCCAAAAAGCTGCCGGTGTAATAAGACCGCAGATCAGTATCGAAATAAAAGGGGACTCCCTCGAATAGATTGCCGACGGCAATACCAAACATAAATGCAGGTCCAACACCACCTATAAAAAGCCCCCAGTCCCAGGCATTGCGCCAACGAGGGTTTGGAAGTTTGCTACGATAATCAAACCCAACTGGCCTTAAGAACAGGGCGCCCAAAGCTAAAAGCAACACGAAATAAAAGCTAGAAAATGCTGTTGCATAAACCAATGGCCAAGCTGCGAATAGGGCGCCTACTGCAGTAACAAGCCAGACTTGATTACTCTCCCAGGTTGGACCGACTGCATTTAGCAGGACGCGACGTTCCTCATCGGATTGCCCAACAAAGGGGATCAGTGCACCAACCCCTAGATCGAAGCCATCGGTGATAGCGAAACTAATCAGCAAAATTCCGATGAGCAACCACCAAATTAGTTTGAGTATTTCGTAGTCCAGCGTCATGCTGCGCCCCCAACCTTTTCATAATAATAGCGACCCGTATGTAGGGAACTAGGCCCGAGCCGAGCATACTTAAACATCAGAAAGATTTCGATGATGAAAAGCAAGGTATAGAAGATGATAAAGCCGGCCAAACTCATATAGAGTTCCTCTGTAGTACGGGTTGAGACACTCAAATGAGTCGGCAAAATTTCCGCAATAGTCCAAGGTTGTCGACCATATTCGGCTACAAACCAACCGAGTTCACTGGCGATCCAAGGTAACGGTATAGCATACAATGCGATCCATTGTAACCAGCGATATTGCATGACGCGTTGGGTAGAACAAGCGTAGAATGCGACACCAAAAATAAACAGCATTGCAAAACCGCACGCGACCATTAGTCGAAAGGACCAGAATAATGGTTCTACCTGGGGAATGGTATCCTGGGCGGCTAGTAGAATCTGAGCTTCAGTAGCATTTGTAACATTTTCAGTATATTTTTTGAGTAGTAGACCGTAGCCTAGGTAGGGTTGGTATTCTAAGAATATCTTTCGGATTTTGGGGCCATCATCTCCTGCTTTCAAACGCTCTAAAAGTTCATAGGCGATCATGCCTTTACGAATTTTTTGTTTATTTTCGATGAGGATTTCGCGTATGCCGACAACAGGCACGTCCACCGAACGAGTTGCGATCAATCCTAATACCCAGGGGATTTTTATTGCATAGTGGGTTTCCATATTTTTTTGATCGGGAAAACCGAAAAGGGTAAAGGGCGCTGGTGGATCGGATGTTTCCCACTCTGCTTCAATCGCCGCTAGCTTGACTTTCTGGATTTGCCCATCGGTGTAACCACTTTCGTCACCCAGGACGATGACCGAAAGTGATCCTGCGAGCCCGAAACCCGCCGCAATTGTGAATGAACGGATAGCAAAGCCAAGGTCTCGTTGGTTGAGCAGGTAATAAGCGCTGATTCCGAGAACGAACATTGCTCCGGTACAATATCCAGCGGCGACAGTATGGACAAATTTTACCTGTGCAACGGGATTGAAAATGACTTCAGCAAAGTTCGTGACTTCCATGCGCATAGTTTCGAAATTAAATACAGCACCAACAGGATTTTGCATCCAGCCGTTAGCAATCAGTATCATGAGTGCTGATAAATTAGTTCCAAGCGCTAGTAACCAAGTGCATGCCAGGTGTTGGACTGGACTCAGTCGATCCCAACCGAAAAAGAAAAGCCCGATGAAGGTTGATTCCAGAAAAAAAGCCAGCATACCTTCGACGGCTAGCGGGACACCGAAAATATCCCCCACGAAATGAGAATAATAAGCCCAGTTGGTTCCGAATTGGAATTCAAGGGTTAGACCGGTTGTTACACCTAGAGCGAAATTGATTGCAAACAGTTTTCCCCAGAACCGCGTCATATCCTTGTATATCTGCTTTTCGGTCATGACATACGTTGATTCCATGATCGCAAGCAAAAGTGACAAACCAATGGTTAGTGGGACAAACAGGAAGTGGAACATCGCGGTTACGGCAAACTGTAGCCGCGATAGATCAACGATCTCTTCTGTAATCATGTATTTGATTTTTCTTATCCGAAGAGAATCCAGCGACAGGTACCGACTGGCCCAGTACCAACTGATCGATGTCCTGGTGCGTAAGATGTTGGTCTATTGGTTCATTGAAAAACAAAAGTTTAAGGGAGATTATTAGGGCGACCTTTACGACTAAAACAAAAAAAATCTCCAATTTGAAGGTATTATTTTTGGTGTTTTGGCGAATAGCACCCGATTTCATTGCTTTCTAATGAATGTGTCTCTACTATCGAAACGAGGTTGGGGTTCTCCACGTAAAAAAAAGATGCAAATATCGGTTAACATTCTATCGCGTTTGTACCCACTGATCTATGACCCTCAAAAAGGAGGTCTAGATTTGTTCAGGCAAAGATTAACAAGGTCTTGAATCTTGGCTGTTCCGACACACATAACCGTGTCTGCACCGCCCCAATACAATTTTAGAGTACCGTCGTCTTCAGCGATTGCCGCACAGGAAAAGACTACATTGTGAACATAACCGGTGATTTCCCAAGGATCTTCCGGTGAAAGAATCCATTCGTCCGCGACACCTATTATCTTTGACGGATCAGTGAGGCTGTGTAGTGCGGCACCGAGGCGGTAAACGCTTCCATCCATAGTAGGAAATACACCATGGAATATGTTCAGCCAACCCTGGTCTGTTTTTATGGGTGTGGCCCCCGGGCCGATCTTCATTTCGTCCCAGTGATAATCCATCGATTTGATAAGCACTTCGGAATTCCCCCAATGAATCAGGTCTGGTGAATAGGAAATCCATATTGACCAGGGACTGATTTCTGAATGAGGTCGGTCAAGCCTGACGTAGTTTCCGTTGATACGTTCAGGAAACAGGACCACATTGCGCATGTCGGCTTGGGATATTAGGGATATCCTTTCAACAGATTTGAAATCACGGGTTTTGGCCAATCCTATGCGTACACCATGCTTTGAGTATGCACTGTAGGTAATAAAATACTCATTATCGATGACGGAAATCCTCGGGTCTTCTACCGAAAATTCTTCGTATTCTGCGAATATGCCCTCTGTGGCGGGTGTTAGGAAGGGCTCTGGTAAAACATTAAACTGGTAGCCATCGTTGCTCTCGGCTAAACCTAATATAGAACGGCCGTTATACAGATGGGATCGAAACAGCATGAAATAGCGGCCATCAAATTTTGCTACGGCTGCATTGTGTACTGTCTCGACAGGATAAGGAACATCTTTTTTGGTAAGAATCGGGTTGCCGGAGTAGCGTTTTACTATTGCATTCATGAATATACCTGTCTGTTATGCTTTACCGTGGAGTAACAATTCCTTTACCTCTGAGATTCGCAGTTTCTACGTTAAAAAATGTTGCTTTACATGTTAAAACGCTTTTTATTCGTATTGAACCAACGAATTTTAGGGGCAATCTGAACGGTTACGATATCGTTTTAAATAGCTACACCGTAGCTGTTTTAAGGTCGGACAATACCCTCCAAAATAGTGTTAATGATGATCATTCTCCCTTTCGGCCAAAATTCGGCCGTAAAGATTTAAATATTCTTGGGCCATTCGGGTAACGGAAAATTGTTTTTCAACACGATTTCGGCAGTCGCCCCTATTTATATTCGCCAATTTGCCAACAGCTTCAGCAGCCTCCTCGATATTTTCCACGATGAAACCCGTCTTACCATCTTCGATTACCTCAGGAATCGAACCCCTTCGCATCGCAATTACTGGCGTTCCACAGGCCATTGCCTCAACCATACTCAAGCCAAAAGGTTCATCGAAATTGATTAGATGCAATAGCCCATCCGCTTCTCCCAATACTTTGCTTTTGTTATCCGCGTAAACGGAACCAATGTAGTCTACAGTTTCACCATCAATGTACGGTTCTACTTTTTCCTTAAAGTATGCTTCGTCCTGAATAATTCCCGCGATAATCAATTTCTTACCGGCTTGTTTTGCCACTTGAATGGATTCGAAAACACCTTTATGGTGATGGATACGGCCAAAAAAAAGCAAATACCCACGCGAATCAGGACTAAACGGAAATTTTGATGTTTCGATACCATGGTGGATCGTAGCCGAGTAATCTAAATCGGGGTTTTTGTCTGCTTCGCTGATAGCTGCGTAGTAGCTTTGAGCATTGTATTTCCGGTAGACAGGAAGAATGGCGTCCGAAGAAAAACCATGTATTGTGGTTAGCATCGGCGTTTCGACCAGGCCACTATAGGAGAGTGGCAAAAAGTCGAAATGGTTGTGGATTAGATCGAATTGGTGCGCATTCTCCATAAGATTTGAAATATGCAGACATTCCCACACCTTAGGATCTAACGATGGATCTTCACTACAGGCATGCTTACAAACCCATTTTAATTTTCCTGATGTCTTTGAATTACCCGTTGCAAATAAAGTAATGTCTACGCCCATGGAAACAAGCTGTTCGGTCAATACACTCACAACACTTTCCCAGGGGCCGTAGTGCTGTGGAGGTGTTCGCCAGCTGATAGGGCTGAGCATTGCTATACGCATAGTCCTATCCTATTGAAGTTATTAGATTGGTTAATCATATAATGGTTGTAAGTCCTCTACCCGAATTGAGTATAGGCAATAAGAATCAGCCTGTCAGTATCGAGTACTTCATCCTATTTAATTTTATTGATTCATAACCTTACACAATCATTAGTGCTAGGGCGCTGCTGCTTCTCTATACGAAAGTTTTGGAGGTTTTCCGTTATTTGAAAAGTTTGCGGCAACAGGATCCGTAGAATACTATTGTGAATCTTTTTGGGCACGCTATGCTTAATAACTAAATCAGTGACTTCTCTGCGGTACAGGACACAAGGTCTTGAATCTACGGCGGTCAAAAAATACCCATTTAACCTATTGGTGAAGCTAAGGAATTTTTGATTTTCTATGAAATCAATATCTTGCACTTTGCGATCTGAATTGATGTTACAGATCCAAGTAATGCCCAGATCCAATGATGTATCGAATGACGCGTAAAAAAAATGTTAATGCAAAAATCTGAGGACTCATCCAATTTTCCGACGCCCTTAAAAGCAAAAAAGCGCCCGGGAATAATTCGTTCAGAAGAC
Organism: uncultured Methylococcales bacterium; assembly: GCA_964653275.1. Lineage (GTDB taxonomy): Bacteria > Pseudomonadota > Gammaproteobacteria > Methylococcales. Next base: position 63,575 of record CAZZET010000004.1, on the reverse strand, counting down.
TATCGGGTTATAACCAGACCTTATATTCCAAGTCCTGAAAGCCGGATAAAGGAAATCATTGATCGGGTACTTCGATTAACCGAATATGAATGCGAACGACTTCTCGATGAAGTGTTGCACGATTTTTCTAACCGCCATCGTAATTTTCGCGATGTGCTAGAAAAAAATTACCAACGAGTCGAGCGCTTCGTTGACGCATCTGACAGTATTGCTCCAGAGGTCAAGCAACTGATAGGGGCCTATTTTACCTGTGAATATTCGGTAGAAGCGGCAGCTTTATTTAATCCTTCAATTGTAATCCACCCTGATCAGAGTCGCCTGCCAAAAGGGAGTACCCGCTTTATTATGAGTTTCCGCGCGGTGGGTGAAGGGCATATTTCGTCTATTGAATTTCGAAGTGGAGTTATCGATAAAAATAATGACATTTTTTTTGACGCCAATAGCCAATATATAGAGCCCCCTGAAGTTCACCCAAACCGAACCTATGACCTTCACCATTTCAATTTAAAGCTTAACGAAATGGGTGCTTGTAATGATATTACTGGTTATTTGTTAGAACGACTTCCGGCTTCGTTTACGGTCAATGACCTCAATGAAAAGATCAAAGAGATCGATGAATTATCTATCTTTGATCCCGAACGTAAGGCAAACACAATAAAAATTGCCTTGTGGCTTGCCAGATCCAATTATGAAATTAGCTTTGATCCAAATCATAATGTCTCCGAGCGCGTTATTTTCCCCGTGTCAGAAAGTGAAAGTGGTGGTATTGAAGACGCCCGTTTCGTGCGTTTCGAAGACGATAATGGCAGCGTTCGCTACTACGCGACTTATACTGCCTACGACGGATCCATGATTTTGCCTCAACTCATAGAAACCGACGATTTTGTCACATTTCAGGTCATCACGCTGAATGGTAAAGCTGTTCAAAACAAGGGAATGGGATTATTTCCCAGAAAAATCGGAGGCCAATATGTCATGCTTTCCCGGCAAGACGGCGAAAATAACCACATCATGTTTTCGGACAACCTGCATTTCTGGCAGGAATCGCAAGTTTTTCAACGCCCAACCCACCCGTGGGAGTTCATGCAAATAGGAAATTGTGGATCGCCGGTTGAAACTGATGAAGGGTGGCTGATGCTAACCCATGGCGTCGGTGCCATGCGAAGATATTGCATAGGTGTGCAGCTACTGGACCTTGATGAACCATCGAAAATTATTGGAATCGTGAAAGATCCGATTTTGGTGCCGTCGGCAGATGAACGTGACGGTTATGTCCCAAATGTAGTTTATTCTTGCGGGGCGATGGTACATGCTGGTGAGCTCATCGTCCCCTATGCGGTTGGCGATCAATACACCCGTGTTGCAACCATCGAGTTGGACGAGATTTTTGCGCGAATGGAATAAGGGATCTGATCTTACAAAGCAATAATGCGTGTAGATCAAAGGGACGTTCTTTTTGTCATTTGGGTGTTATGAGTGTTGCTTAGATCTTAAGTATTTCGCGACGCTTAAATTAGCAGCCTTGATTGGCGATCATTCCTCTAAAAGGGATAGATACCTATTAGTTGCCAATGTTGGAAGATCCCTATTCTCAGGTAGCTCCTTTCTCGGGTATTTTGGGTCGTTTAATTTTTTCCAAATGCCTTAGGATTCATCTTGAAAAACGCCAGATATCCAAGAAGCCAGCACAATGTAGATTCAGCACCTTGGTTTTGGTTTATTTCATTAGGTCTAATACCGTCTTTGCAGCCACCCGACACGGGGTCGTACACAGAACATTGCAGCGAGTTTTCACCCAAAAACCACTGTAAACAGGTTTTAGAATAGCTGTACCACTTGGGATCTTTGGTAAGATCAAAAGCACAAAAGCAGGCATCGATCATTGCTGTGGCTTCCAGAGGCTGTTGGTCAAATAATGCTATTGAACCTCCTTTTGGAAACCACCCATTGCACCCGATTGGTTGAAAATATTTTTGTTTATTGGAAGTTTGAATTTTCATCAGCCATTCTAACGAATCCAGACCAAACGACATCATTTCCTGATCCTTGAGTCGATGGCCCGCTAAAATCAATGCTTGAGAAATTCGACCATTATCATAGGTAACTTCGTTCTCCAGCCATGGCCAATCTCCTGTAGCATTAGATTTATGCCGTTGCTTTAAGATCAATGCTATCCGCTCAAATATAACTTTGGAGGAGATAAGGGTGTGAGTTGAGGCGAGGTAGGCATCAATACCCAATATCGAGAATGCGAGTGCGCGGGATGCGCTTATTTCTTCTAGCCCATTGAGGGACTTTGCAAATAGCTCAGACGCGAGAGAACTTTCCAGTGATACGGGCTCTTCGGCTGAGTAGACTCCAAGACTCCAGATAGCACGGCCATGAGAATCTTCTGAACCCATGGACTCCAACCATCTTCGATCATAAGACATGAAATTTCGAAATCTTGAACACTCGCCATTGTACGCATGCAAAAGAAAACTCAAGTATGTTGATACGAGTGAATCTAGACCGTCAAGATCAGGCCAAATTTTTCGGGCTAAAGTTACAACCAGCAAAGCCCGCACATTATCATCTACACAATAGCCATGATCCCGATTAGGTATATTATATTTGGCGTGTTGCAGAATACCGGTATCATCGGTTAGTCGTTTAAGATGTTTAAAATTCGGACTTGGCAGCATTTGTTGATCCATCTTGAATACGCCTTAAATTAACCTCCTTATGCGGAGATAGGTCGGGTTGCCGGCAACCTTGAATGAGCCACTGCTTTTTCGAATGTTTTTAAATAACGGTGAGCAACTTCATTCCACACCATCCGGCGGCTGTATTGATAAGCCCGTAATTGCAATCTACGTCTTTCATCTTCGTCTTCCAGCAAACCGGAAATCTCTGTGGCTAGTGCTTCTCCGCTTTTGAAGGGCACAAGGATTCCACGATTATTATCCAAAGCTTCCTTTGCATGCCAATACGGTGTAGAGACTATTGCTTTACCCATTCCTAGACCATAAGACAAAACACCCGAAGTAATTTGTGCCTCATTCAGATACGGTGTTACAAATACATCAGCGATGCCGATGTATTCATGTAATTCCTTTTGGGTTAAGAATTTGTCAATAAATTGTATGTGGTTTCCCACACCAAGTTTGTCCGCCCTTAGCTTCAAACTTTCCCGGTAATCTTCACCTTGTGCAGCTTTAACATGCGGATGGGTAAGACCTAAAACAATATACTGGGCATTAGGATGGTCCTGAACGATCTTTGGCATCGCATCTACCATATATTCAATACCCTTACCAGGCGAAAGGAGTCCAAAAGTCAAAACTACTTGGTTTCCCTGTAGTTCCAATTTGTTTTTGTTTACATCCGGATGCATATACCCCATTTCTGGGATTCCGTGTGGAATTAAGACAATCTTTTCTTTTGGAATTTCGTAGACCGAAGATAGGAATCCTGCTGCATGTTTGCCCATTACCACGAGTCGATCCGCCACCTGGGCAATTTGTTGTAAAATGCGCCGCTGTTCTGAGGGAGGATCCTGAAGTACGGTATGCAGAGTAACTGAAATAGGTAGCTCGATACGATTCAGAAACTCCAACAAATAACTGCCATAATCGCCGCCGAATATTCCAAATTCATGCTGAACAGAAAGCACATCTGCTCCACTGTTATTTACACGGTCCGCAATTGTTTGGTAGTGTTCGAAGCTATTTTGATCAATTTCGAACTGGACGCGTGATGGATAGTCGTATACACCGGCTTTATCGTTCATCGCAATCACCTGGCAATCGATGTCCGGCGCGTATCCCGATATGGCATTACAGAGGTCAACAGTAAAGGTGGCTATGCCGCACTGTCTTGGGAGGTAATTACCCAGGACAGCGATTGATTTTATAGTCGATTTCCTGCTGGCGGAAGGCCATGGTTTTGGATTATTTTTAATTTTAAAGGGTAATTTTTGGTTAATGGCTTTTATTTCCTTGGTATCAATGGATGAAGTTTGAGGTTTGCCCATAATGATTTTTATCGCTGGTGTGATATAAAATGTATCAGCGGCAGATGGTTTGCTGAGTTGTAGCAAACCCCTTATGGGAGAGGGCATCAATGCCATAGCCTTTCTAGAATATATCTAATTGAAAGATTTCTGACGTATCCCCCCAAACTGGTTACTCGTATAGTATCTATGTATAAGTAATCAAAACTATCCGACTAAACAGTCCTGTTCTAAGGTCGAAAATCGGCTAAATCATTGCCCTGTTTGCAGGTGCTTATCGTACGACGATTTTTCGAATCACGAACTGTATATACATAAGATATAGGGGGTTTTTTCAAATATTCAAGTCGAAACAGGCCAAATGAGCGCATTTCTTTTTTCATGTCGAAAATTTGGTTCGACCTGGTTTTTAGATTGACGGGCCGTAGAGAGCGGATGTCGTCTTATAGGTTCAATAGGGACCTTACACTACTGAGCTACGACACTATTTCGATTTATTGTACAGAACAAAAAGAACAAAAAGAACAAAAAGCGATTTCTTCATTCTGGCGTGGCCCTACTTTAGAAACAGTTGATGGGGGAAAGATTCTGGTTACAGAACTAAAGAAATTTAATATTACCGTTTAGTGTTTTATGTTAAAAATGTCTCTGAACCCCGGGGTATTCAATACCGCGGGGTAGAGATTAACCCGATTATTTGTCGGCCATAGATCCGACAAGCAAACCCAACGGGACTAAAACACAGGCTGAAGGCACTCCAACTGTTGTCCCAATAGCAGCTAAACCCAGATTTCCGATCAAACCACTGCCTACAACGCCAATACCAACGCCACTAAGTATACCTTTATGACCTTTTACTATGTTGTTCAATTTCATGCTCTTTACCTCCATTTTGGATAGAAGTACAGAGTATAGTGAACGGGCAATTGCTGATTTGTGATCCGGTTCTCAATGTTGTAGCAATACCTATACAGAAACGCTTATACGATTGGTTTTACACCATTAATAAATCCACAGAGATTTAAATCTAATAGATGCGGGTCACTTCTTTTCCGATTATACAAATTCCGACATCATGGATTTAAAGCTTTTTCAGGTACTGATTAAACTCGATTAACGCTAACCCAATAGGAAGGGCGAATCCCAACGGAGCTTTCAATTTCCCATTCGATGAAGATGACTCCATGGTCTTGATGCCAGTTGCCTTAGTATTAATCCCAATTACCTTACCTTCACCTGAAATTAGCGGTCCACCACTATTACCCGGGTAAATTGGCGCACTGCTTACAATGAAATCGTCGTAAAAACCGGAAATAACCCCTGAAGTTACAGCGTTGTGATACTTGAGACTAAGGGGGCTGCCAATGGCGTAAATGGGTAATCCTCTTGATACATTTTCAGAAATTTTATAGTCCAGGTAAGGTGTTGTGCTACCCTGAATTTTTAGTAAAGCCAGGTCATGTTTGGAGCTTACTGCGTATAGTAATGCCTGGTGCGTGGACATATCTGCCAGTGTAATTTCAAACTCATCCTGATTCGCGAGGTTATACCGGGAATCGAGAACTTCATCTTTCCAGTCATCAAATTTTGATTTTTTTGCTACAAATGCTTTCTTTCGCTCATTGAAGGCTGCTTTTTGATCCTGTAAATTTCTACGATTGATTTCTAAGTTAGCCTTATCCACTTTGCGGTTATAACCGGCACCTGGTATCCCATAACCCCAGTTTCCGTAGCGCACATAATTAGTTTCTAGACGGAGACGACGGTCCAGATTAAGTATCTCATTGAATCGCCTATCCAGCTCACGCTCTTCTTTCGAAAGTATTTCTTCCTGCTTATTGATTTCTTCATCGTTTTCTTTTTGTTGTTTTTCCGATCCTCTTACAACGTGGCGGTTCGTTATAATGTATCCATTGGCGCTAATAAAGAAGCCAGATCCGTGTCCAGCATCGGTTTTGATGGATACGGTTGCTAGACTGGCCCTATCAACAACCGAATCTGTAAACAATACGTTCAATACTTGTTCAGAGAGGTCCCTGGTTGGCTCTGCCGTCGGAGTACTCAACTTTAATCTAGGTGCCTCGTAAATAATTTCCTTGACCATCGAGGCGGGAAAGCTAACGAAACCCCCGTATATTTCGTAAGTTATCTTACCGTTTTTCTCTGAAATCCTATTATCGGTATGAATTACCTTGCCAGTAATGAGACGGATTTCATCTCCAATAGCCCAAGCAGACTGACTGCAAAGGATAACGGCTAACCAAAAAGCAGGTTTTTTCATCGCCACTTTTGCTGTTGAAAATCCAGAAACCTTTAGTTCTGCAGACAACATCCCCTTGCGTTTTGGCAAAAAGCGTTGTACTGCATTTAATCCGGGGGCTAGTTCTCTTAACGTCATGGCTCCTCCCACCTTATGTTATTGATGTTATTTATAGGATTTGTAACACTATTGACAGCAAAGGAAACGACGAAGTTCCTCTTTGAAACAAACAGGGTAAAATCGTAGAAAGCTTGTAAATTTTCTGGTTAGGCTCCAATTTGGGGGGTTGTTTCTTTTGATCCACGTTAAGTCGCACACTTGATCGAGAAAATCGGTGTTAGTATTGCGCATCTAGATTAAAGTGGGTTAAATTCTTAGTATCCAACTACCCAAGAAACTAAACTAGATTTCAATTGTGTTTACACAGGAAAAAATTATAACTGGAGCGAGTAATGAGCGAAATAGATCCAAATACATTCGACCCTATTAATTCAGCGGTGGATACTGCTGGAAATTCTCTCGACCTTAAAGAGCAAAAAATTCGCGAAATTCTGATGCGGTATATGCAGTCGGATGACCGCAGTGCATGGTTTCAGATGGCCAATACATTTGTGCCGTTTTTCGGTCTTTCGATACTAGCATTTTATGTCTTGAAGATTGGCGGCCACCCTGCCTGGTTTGTTTTATTTGACACAATTCTTGGTCTACTGATCGTACGGATGTACGTTTTGCAGCACGATTGTGGACACTTTTCGCTTTTTGCTACACGGAAATGGAATAATTTTTTTGGCATTATTTTTTCCATATTTACTTTAACGCCCTTGTGCAACTGGCGCATTGAGCATAATTTGCATCATCTTTCTGTGTGTAACGTAGAGAAAAATGATGAGGGTTATTTTTGGCTAATGACGACCGAGGAATATGCGAACAGTTCACCTTTGGTTCGTTTCGTCTACCGAGGGTATAAAACACCCTTTGTCCAGTTTGGAATTGGCGTATGGTTGTTTTTTATTTTTATCCGGCGCATCCCTGGGGATTTCCGACGACCCTTTCATCGAAAATTTCGGGATACCTATTGGACGAATATTGGAGTTTTTGTTTTTTATCCGCTTCTATATTTTGTTTTTGGTGGACAAGCCATGCTTTGGATTGTTCTACCAAGCTTGTTGATAGCAATATCAATTACCGTTTGGGGGTTCTATGTCCAGCATTTTTTTCCTGGTGCGTATTGGGATAATGCGCCAACATGGGATGCTTATACCGCTTGCATGAAGGGGAGTTCGTATTTTGATTTGCCAAAAATATTGTTGTGGTTTTCCGCCGATATTTCTGTACACCACATCCATCATATCAACCCCAGGATTCCCAACTACAACCTGCAAAAATGTATGCGTGAAAATGCTGAGCTAAGACCTGAAAAATCATTTGGTTTGCTTGAAAGTTTTTCGTATTATAAATTGCAATTATGGGATCAGGACAAACAAGCCTTTGTTCCGATCAATGCTGTGTGATAGATTGTTCTTACAAAGCCCATGTGACGGGCCAACAGAACTATATCCAACGAGCAGAGTAATTGGGCTTTCTTCGATACTTTAAAAGCGAATCGATGGCTGCGCTGAGTGCGGTAAATGCTGGTGATTAAAATGTGTTATGGGTAATAATTAAATCTTAGCCATATCAACCCACATTTAATTAAAACGTCATTTTCTTTCTCAGTAGACCAACTCGCCAAAATTCTTTATCCTGTAGCCGACTCATGGAACAAGTGGGAACGGCTGCGATACTCCAATCGATCCATATAAAGCTGGTTAAGGTCTTTGTATTATCCTCTCTCGAACTGGTTCTGATGGCCTAATATTGCTAAAACCCCTGTATAATGCGCATTGTGTTGATTTTGGCAGCCTGCAATTTGATCATCAGCGCAATGGGTTCGTTTTATGATCCCCGACTAAAGGCCTATTTACTCCTCTCGCGACTTGATGCGGGCTTACACGATCTAAATTTACCAATTTGGCCAAATCACGTATCGAGATTTTAGACGTTCGCGCTTTGATTTTGCGACAATCTGTCAAAGCCAAAAATATTGCTTTTATCAGACTAAAATGGTGAACTAAAAATCTGTAAAACAGGAACGGCTACGACAAAGGGTTATAAATAATGCCAGAGGACACTAAGGACCAACCGAATATGTCAGTTTCTGGCCTGATTCAATCGCTGACCGATACAAAGAATCTATTTGTTCTGGTGTTGTCGATTTGTACAGCTGTCATGGTTTTTTTCAAAACCCAAAGATGGAATGAGATTCTTACAGCGGGAGTGTCCACATTGATTGTCGTGGGTGCCTTGGGCTGGATTTATTTCCGCCAGCAAAAAAATACCAAAAGAGAACTTAAAGAAGTAAGTGATTCGGCGTTTATTAGACTGGTTCAGTATGGAGGTATTGGTATCGTAATTGCTGGCATGCTGGGCATCACCATACAAGTATGGCTCGATTACCAACAGACTCGGTATCGAGAGGCGAACGGTGTAGGACAGCTGGAAATCAAGAATGCCGTCAACGCACAGTTGTCCGTGGAGCGAATTCATCACCATAAAGACAATATAAAGTTTCCGCCCGGTGCCATTGCGTTAACTGGGGAAACACTCGACCTGGAAGGCCCTGCCGACTATGTTCTTACAGCGAAGACAAAATCCGAATCGCAGAAATTTCCGGTTCATATTGAAGGACTGGATGATAAAATTACTGTCGCGATAACGATGGCACCGAAGGAGACTCCGAAAGGTATGGTGTATATCCCGTCGGGTTGGTTCAGAATGGGGGATAAAAAGGAAAGCGATAGGATAAGACCCGATGAGAAACCCCATGATGTTGATGTGGATGGTTTTTTTATAGACAGAACTGAAGTCAGCAATCGTGCATTCCAGAAATTCATTGACAAGAAAGGTTACCAGAACCGCAAATTATGGACTGAGAGTGGATGGAGATTCGTAGAAAAACTGAAATCCAAAGCGCCCCGCTATTTTGACAATGATCAATTCAATCAGGACGATTATCCTGTTGTTGGCGTGAGTTGGTATGAAGCCCGGGCTTACTGTGTGTTCAATAATAAACGATTGCCGACCGAAGCCGAATGGGAAAAAGCAGCACGTGGGCCAGAAGGCTACGAATTTTCGTTTGGTAATGACCGAGGCGATACAGGATTGAAGGTCAATAGTAATACGAAAGACAATGATGGAAAACCGATAGACGGTTTTGAAAACACTGCTCCTGTTACAAGTTTTCTACCGAATGGTTACGGATTGTATAACATGAGTGGAAATGTTTGGGAATGGGTGGACGATTGGTACCAGCCAGATTATTCAGGAATTGCTGGATCTGTAAAAATCGTTCGAGGCGGTTCGTGGGACGATTATCCTGTGGATCTACGGGTCTCCGATAGAAGCAGATGGGACAATCCCAAGTACACGAGCAACTACGTTGGGTTTCGTTGCGCCAGGACTTTGTAACCCTGTTCTCTTTACATTTTTCTGTTTAGGTGTCCTTTTTATCAAGTCTATCGAGCATACCATGGGCTTCAGCAATAGCCCTATTTGTAAGTTTCCCTCCAATCATATTGATAGCGTTGCCAATACCAACATCGTTTTGACCCAACTCGACGATCGGCGTTTCGGCGAGGCGCAACACAAAGGGTTGGGTTGCGTGACACAATGCTTGGGTGCTGGTGCGGCCCACCGCACCGGGCATGTTAGCCACGCAGTAATGGACGACACCGTCGACAATAAATGTCGGATTAGAATGGGTCGTTGGGGATGTTGTTTCGACACATCCGCCTTGGTCGACACCGACATCGACGATGACCGCACCGCTTCGCATTTCTTTGATCAGGCTTCTTGAAATCAACACCGGGCAACGCCCGCCTGGAATCAGTACTGCACCGATGATTAAGTCGCTTGTCGTGGCGTGCCAGCGGATGGCGTGGGGGTCCGAGTAGATGGTCCGCACATTTTCCGGCATGATGTCGTCCAAGTAGCGCAACCGTTCCAGGTCGGTGTCCATCACCACCACATTGGCGCCAAGACCGGCGGCAATTTTAGCGGCATTGGTACCGACGACACCGCCACCCAGGATGGTTACTTTGGCCGGTTCCACCCCCGGAACACCGCTGAGCAAAATACCCCGACCCTCCATCGGTTTCTCCAGATATTTTGCACCTTCCTGGATGGACATTCGGCCAGCGACTTCACTCATGGGGGTCAGTAAGGGTAATTTACCCAGGGCATCGGTGAGTGTTTCATAGGCTACAGCGGTGATGCCCGCCGATAGGCAGGCTTCGGTCAGATCGCGATTTGCTGCGAAGTGGAAGTAGGTAAAAATGACTTGGGATGGGCGTATCAAATTAAACTCTTCTCCGACTGGTTCTTTAACTTTGACAATCATTTCTGCCCGGGCAAAAATTTCGGCGTGATCGGCGATGATGCCCGCCCCAGCATCGGCATATTGAGCATCTTCGTAACCACTTCCGATACCGGCGCCTTCTTCAATTAGAACCTGATGGCCGTTGGCGACCAGCAATTCTACTCCCACCGGTAGCATCGAGACGCGGTATTCGTCTACTTTAATTTCGCGCGGGATTCCGATAATCATGAGTGTTCAAAAAACCTTTAAATTTTCAAAACAATATATCATGGAATCCTGTACAACTATGATTTGACGTGCTAGTTTAGCCAATCCTTTTTTGTAATTGTTTCATCCGCCCATACAGGCGTTTTTCATTTGGCGCTTTCATTTCGTAGTGCTCGATGAGCTCTTCGATACGTTGACAATGGCGGGCGGCCGATTCTAGGGCGGAGAGGTATTTAACGTCGTTAGTACGCTTTGCTAATCCTTGGATAAAGAGATTCGTGGCCAGATCGTAGGCCTGGAGCCGATGGCATATCCACCCAAGTGAGGCGGCTGTTTGCTCAGAGAACTGTTCTTGGTGTTTCATTACGAATTGTCGTGCTAGCTTGCCCTGTCCGCTTTCCAGCAAATTTTGCAAATACGCGGGCAACATTTCGATTGGCACTTCTTCATCGAGTTCCAATAGCATTTCGACATCTTCTGACAGCATTTCGGGTTCCTGAACTTGGGCACGTAGCCGTAGCCGTTGTGCGTTGGCGAATTCGTCATCGGGGTGCTTCGACAGGAAGGTCTCGATAAAGTTTAACGCCCGTGTGGGTTGATTCATACGTTCATACAACCATGCTAGATCAAGATTTAGGGTGGCATGTTCGGAAGCAACTCCGACGAGCGTCGCTTCAGCCTCAGTTAGCTGACCGAGTTGGGTTTGGGTTTTACCTAACCAGCGCAAAGTTCGCCAATGGCGATGAATATTTTTGCTTTCGTTAAAGCATTGTAGGGCCTGGCTATATTTCTTGGCTCGGTAATAGACTCTCCCTGCCAGGTATTGAATACGCGCCGATTGTGGAAACAGACGCAACAATTGGTCTGCCATGGTTTCAGCGTCGGACCACTGTAGTGTCGCTATTAGATAATCCAATTCGAAACCCCGAGTCTCTAGGGATAATGGGTCTTCCTGTTTAAGCTGGTCTAGCAATGCTTGGGCCTCATTCAGATGTCTAGTTTGAATGGCCTGATACAGGTTTCTACGCAGCACGCGGACGACTTGATTGCCGATATCCATGGACAGGAATTGTAATATCTTTAAAAAAGTAGCCTAGTGTACAATAGTATCCATGGCAGAGCATTCCGCAAGCATAGCCGATCGAGTGGAAGTCAGGCCACATCCAACTGTGGTGCGTCTGGACGATCTGGAAGCGGCTAATTCAGCCTGGTTAACCGACAGTTTTTTATTAACGCCAGAGGTTAACGCCCACCTTATAGCTTTGCGTCAACTCTTCAACAGACCAAATGGTTGCGGTATTTTCCTGATCGGTCACTATGGGTGCGGAAAGTCCCATTTTCTCGCTTATCTTATCCAGCAGCTCCTAACCAGTGATTTTGTTTCGCCGTGTCCATTGACCGCCTCGGTCTCGCTGGTTAATTTCAGTGCGGACAATCGTCTTGAAGATATTGTCGCCAAATCCCTGAATTTGCAAATCCGGGTCGGGGATCGTCGAGAAATTTGGAATGGGGTATTCGAGGACGGAAACACCCAAGGATTGGTACTGGTATTGGATGAGTTGTCCGAATTTTTGCGTTCCAAGCCCGATGCGCGTGCTTTTACGGAGGATATCCGCTTCTTGCAATTTCTTGGGGAGTGGGCGCAAGACAAGCGTTTCTGGATTGTGGCAGCGATGCAGGAAGCCATTGAGCATACCGGCGAATTGGAATACGGTCTCTACCGAAAAATTAAAGACCGTTATCCTCTGCGGCTGTTATTAACGCCCGCCCATGTGCAAACCCTCATAGCCGATAGTATTTTGACCAAAAAATCCGGCTATCAAGCTGGCGTGGACCAATTAGTCGTGGGTTTTCGGCAGTATTTTACACATAGTGGTTTTGACGAAGCCTTGTTTAAAGCTATTTATCCATTGCATCCAGTGACCCTAGAGTTGCTGGAAGAAGTGCGTGATCGGTTTTCCCAGGCGCGTGGTGTGGTTGATTTCGTGGTTTCCAGGCTACGAGGAGACCCTGTCCGCAATATCGAACCTTTTTTGGATCAACCGTGGGGCAATTTATTGACCCCTGACGCCATCGTCGATCATTTCCGCGATCTTTTCCAAGTACAGCCCGAATTTATTCCCTTAGCCCAACAAGTGTTGCCTTGGTACCAAAAAAATTTGGATACATTGTTCGAGAAAACAGCACTGCGTGTACTTGCTGAGCAATTATTGAAATTGCTGATTCTCTGTCATTTATCTCCGGCCCGGGAAACTTTATCATCGGAACAGGCTGTGGAATGGCTTATGTTTGGGGCCATCAGGACTGATCCGGCCAGAAATCGGGCGATTGTTCTCAAAGTGTTAACCAGACTGGCAGAACATGGGCGCTATGTTGTGGGAAAAGGACATCAATTCCGCTTGAATCTTAAAGACACCGGGCGGGCACAATTGGAAAAACTGTTGATCCGTGAGGTAGAGAGCCTTAAGGGACAGGATGTTTTAATCCTGGAAACTTTGACGCCGATGTTGCCCGCCGATGGAATTAATCCATTCCGGCTGCCTCGAAACCAATGGCAACACCGACGAGTTCTGTGGCACTTTCACGAGCGGCGATTCGCCGTATGGTTTGGTGAGGATCCACCTAGCCAAATCGATGATCTTGCACTCTGTATTCGGCCACCGTGGGGACAGCCCGATCCACCTGTTGGAATCTATATTCTGGAACCTGCACAAGTTACTGTCAGCGAGGATATGATTGAGCTTGCCGCTTTGGTGCGTCTTGGTGAACAACCCCTCTCTCCGGAACTTTCCAAAACTATTGGCAAGCGTCTGCAATCGCGGATACCCACGTTTCAGCGCATTATCCAAAGCATTTGGATTGAAGCCACGTTGATAACGCCGGAAGGTCATCGGGAGGCACCACCCCGAGTAGAGAAACAGACTTCGTTGGACGGTTGGCTCGAAAGTCTGGCTATATGGATATTGCGACGCCGCTATCCGGCATTTGAACGATTTGCCCCGGCCCACGGACCCTTACCGAAAGAAGCCTGGTTACGATTGATGCGTTTCGCGATTTCTGATGATCTCGGTCGCGTCGATGCCGATGATTACGTGAAACTGATTCGCGAAGCTTATTTGGTTCCCATGGGATTAATGCGACGCAGGGGACGGGATTATGCTTTGCCCACCAGTATAGAGAAAGTAGAACTGGTCAAGTTGCTCATGCCCTTGCTCAACCATAGTCCTTCGCCGAAAGCTATCCATCAGCATCTTGCAGAACCGATTTATGGGCTGGTGCCCGATCAGGTTAATCTGCTTTTGGTGTTTCTTTTGATACAAGGTGAGATAGATATTCTGAAGGACCGAAAGTCCTATCGGGAATCCTTCGAAATCTTGTCCAATCCACTACAGTATGATCGGGTGGAATTGGGCCATGCCTTATCCACCCAGCAGCTTGACGCCATGCAACGGCTTTGCGAAGGTTTGAATATAGTTACACCGAAACAATGGACTGTGTTAGCGCAACGTCGTATCGTTGAAAAACTTTGTGATAGGGGACGTCGGGATACCGACCGTTTACAGGACTTGTTAGTGAAATTGCAGTCCGCTGAGGTGGGGCAACGATTACTGAAACGTTTGCAGAACCACATACATTGTTGGACTAACCTGAGCAAAGGCGATCACTCTTTGCAAGGTTTCGAACATTTTCAATATGAGGTGAGTTCTATTAGTGGATTCCTCGAGGATGTCCATGCCTTTGAGGATTTGCCGGAACGGCTCCCAAGGCTTATTGCCGAATTACAACGCTTGCAGCATTTGTTTAATCATCCGGCTTTGAGAGAAAATGCGGAGGCTCAAGTTATTGAACAGATTCAAAACCTTCCCAAAGCACCCAGTCTCGACCGTGCAGATGCATTGGACCAATGGTTGGCGGCGGCTGGTGAGATCTATGAGGTTTACAAGGCCGATTACATCAAAAAACATCAACACTGGTGGAAAGATCAATCCGGTCACGCCATTTGGGATTGGCAGCCGCCACGGGTAGCTAACAGTCGTCATGTCGGGCTTGCCGATGCGCTCACAAGTCTTGATTCGCTTTGCAAGGAAGCTAGGCAGAGAAAATGTCTAGGATTGGTTAACTTAGACTATCAACCTTTATGCACCTGCGGTTTTACCGGGTCCAGGGCGCCTATTGAGGAAACTTTTAAAAGTTTCGAAGCTTTAAGTGAACAAATAGAAATCCAACTGCGGTTATTTTTTCAACAAGATACCGTTAAAGAGCGTATCCGGGAATGGAAGCAAGAGGGATTCGAACCAAACGAAGCAATGAATAGCTATTTGGAAGGGAAACAATGTGTGCCGGAAGTTGCCGATATTGCTTTGTTCGATAAGTACTTATCCGGAACAAAATTAGCACAAGATGTCGATCCGAGCGTATTTCTGGAAATATTTTCCCAACGGGTTTGGGAGCCGGCTAAATTAGTCAAGGCTATCGAACGAGAGTTGTCTCGTTTTGACGGACAACGTTTGCAATTTTCCGGATGGAATAATGGCCAAAATGGTTTAGAGGATCTCGCCGAGTGGTGTGCGGAGCAATGTTTGCGTTTTGGTATATCCTTGCCTGAAAACTTAAGTCCCAATATTCTCGCAAATGTTAGTCAGTCGCTACGTTCTGAGTGGGTAAGCGAATCTGCTGTGCTTAGATTGGCGAAACTTGGCCTGGATACGGCCGGACAAGATAAAATTCTGAACTGGCTTATTGACGGTCGGGTCGTGCTTCCGAGCACTTCACGTGACTCCAAAACAGTACTGTTTGCGGTCGAGCATTTGTTACATCCTCAAGATTTAACGAATCCTGAAGAACTTGCTTGTGTTAGCGAATCGCTTTATAGGCACCATTTCCAGCTTTATCGCCTGGCAGGGAAAAAATGGTTGGATCGGTTGAAATCAGTCGCCAATGCGCCACTGCGGCCACTTCCTGTACTCCCAGATCTACTGAACGATACCTTGGGTGCACAATGGCTTGTCATCGATTGTTTAGGTATCGCCTTAATCGGATCTTTACAAAGTATCATCGATCACTCGTTTAATGCTTGGCAACGGAAGGGACTGCGGTTTGCTGATGTGTCTGCTGACACTACGACCGATGGTTTCTACCGGCAATTGCTCAATCACGATATCGATCATCCCTTTGAAAAATGTAATGTCATCGACCAGTTGATTCATCGTTGTAAACTACCTTTTGACGATCTCGGGAAACTAGCGGCGACTGAGCTTGATATAGCTCTAAAAATGGCTCTGCCGAAGTTTGATCGAAGCAGAGATTTGGTTGTATTTGCCGATCATGGGTTTCGGCTTTCCGCTGATGGTCGGTGCTATGAACATGGGACGGGTTCTCGTTTAGAACAAATCGTTCCGGTTTGGCACTATGTTCCGTCAGGTAGATAACCTGCCTTAGACTGGTTGGAATGTTCGAATCAAGAGGGCATTACGGTTGAGTTAGTCCCTTTAAATTTAGTGAAGGAGAGACATAATGAATGATTTTAGATATCTTTTGATGCTAATTTGCTGGTTTTTAATCTCGACTCGTGTATTTGCATTAGATTTGTCCGGCGGGCGTTGGGTTGATTTGACGCACGATTTTTCGGAGGAAACAATTTACTGGCCAACAGCCGACAAGTTTAAAAAGACTACGGTATTCGAGGGAGTTAATGACAAAGGATACTTTTACAGTGCTTACAATATTAAAACGGCTGAGCATGGTGGTACACATATCGATGCGCCTTTTCATTTTTATAAAAAAGGAAAGACTGTCGAGCAAATACCGATCGAACAGTTGGTTGGAACAGCCCCTGTAATCGATGTTTCTGAAAAAGCCAAGATTGATCGGGACTATCAGGTTTCGGTACAAGACGTTAGAGATTGGGAAGTGGTCCATGGGCAACTGCCCAATGGGGCGATTGTTCTTTTCAACACAGGGTTTAGCCAGCATTGGCCAAATAAAGTGCGTTATATGGGTACATCCAAAGTCGGCCAACAAGGTGTCAAAGAACTTAGTTTTCCTGGAATTCATCCAGAAACGGCACGTTTCCTAAGCGAAAAACGTAATGTTAAGAGCGTTGGGTTGGATACCCCGAGCATCGATTTTGGGAAGTCAATAGAATTTAAAACCCATCAAATTCTTTTCGAAAACAATATTCCTGGGTTTGAGAATCTAACCAATCTCGATCAATTGCCAGCAAAGGGAGCCACTATTTTTGCGTTGCCGATGAAAATCAAGGGTGGAAGCGGGGCGCCATTGCGGATTATCGCTTTTGTGCCTGAGTAAGATTGGTGGTTGTAGTGAGGGCTAGCCTGCTTGATAGGTGATTCCACCTGCGAAAGTTCGATTTCGCTTATCGACGTTAAATTGTTTTTACCGCCGATTAGGAGCAACCGGTTTGTTGTGGTACGCGTCGGTTGCTATTTAATGGGTAATTCTTCATATTTCGTTAAATCATCGACTTCTTTGTGCCAAGGTGCCTTGTCCGCAAAATATATATTGTGAACGGGTCTAATCTTTGGGTCATCGTTTAATGTACCTGCTGGAACCACAACGGCTTTACCACTTTGTGTGAGCCAAGGTAACGATGAGCCACACTTTTTGCAAAACGATGTTGCAAAGTGTTTTGCATCTGGCAATTCAAATCTACCGATCGAAGTTTCACCACAAAGCCACTGGAATTGTGCTGGATTGATAATAATATTTGATGCATGAGCAGAGCCTGTGAATTTTTGGCATCTAGAACAGTGGCAGTATTGAAAAACTTTTACGGGACCATCAAACTGATATGAAATCTCGCCACATAAGCAGCTTCCAGATATTTTGCTATTTTCCATAGATTCTACCTTGAATTGTTATCGATCGGATTACCAGGGCCAAACATTCCGGGGCTATTCACGCGGGAAGTAGGGAATAAGAATGTCTTGACATGTTTAACTAATATCTTGAGATTTATAGTTTTTTGTTATCCGCAAAGACCATTGCATCGGGTACATGTTTTTCTCCCCATTTAATTAGGGCTTGTAGCACAGGTTGTAAATCTTGGCCTTTCTCTGTTAAGTGATACGCATAGCGTGTTGGATTTGTTTGGTAGGCGCGTTTGCTAACGAACCCAGCTTGTTCTAGCCGTTGTAAACGATTGGCTAGTATATTTGAGGCTATGCCCTCAGGCGACTGCATCATTTCACGATATAAATGTTTACCTAAAAATAAGTCACGAATGATGAGTAATGTCCATTTATCTCCCATGATGTCGAGGGCATTTGTTATTGGACAAGCCGATCGTGGAAAAGACGTTTTGGGCTTAGCGGCAGGCTGAATTTTCTCCATGGATAAAGGTTACCAGAAGCAAATAAGACTTGCAATTTGCAAGTGACTTGATTACGCTTTCTACTAACTTGTTAACTGCAAGTGACTGGCTGTTGGATCGTACTGGGAGATTGCTTTGGTTTGTTACCAACACTAAATGGATTGGATTACACAGCAGTACAAGCTATTGAATAACGGAGTAAATAATTATGATAACTTTGTATCAATTTGCCCCTACCTGGGGTATTCCTAATCTGAGTCATTTTTGTGTAAAAGTTGAGACTTATTTGCGAATAACTGAACTAGTTTACGAAGTAGTCGAGACTCTACCACTAAAAGCACCCCTGGGTAAGTTGCCTTATATTGAAGATCAAGGAAACAAAATTGCTGATTCAAGATTGATTATTCGCTATCTGCAAACGCAGTATGGAACTGCTTTGGATGCACATTTAACTGATGTTGAGCAAGCAACTACGAGAGCTTGGCAAAGGTTAATCGAAGAGCATTTGTATTGGGTGAGCATGTATACACGTTGGAGCTATACCGATATCAATTGGCAAAAAAATAAACAGGCAATATTCAATGTATTGCCCACGTTAGCACGACACGGTGTCGCACGGGTTTACCGGTATTTGATCAAAAAGCAGATCCGTGGCCAAGGTATAGGGCGATTAACTGATAACGATATTTTTGCACTAGCAAATGAAGATATATCCGCTTTGGCCGTATTTTTAGGTGAAAAGAATTATTTTATGGGCATGAAGCCAACGACGATCGATGCCACAGTATATGGTTTTTTAATCAATATTATTGCCTGTCCAATCGAATCTCCGTTAAAAGATTATGTTTTGGAACACAAGAACTTAGTTGAATATTGCCAACGTATGCAAAAGCGGTACTTTCCAGAATGTGGAGAGATTATATTATGAAGATTTATGATTTTCCATATGCACCTAACCCGCGCAAAGTACGCATATATTTAGCTGAAAAAGGAATAGATATGGATTACGTGATGGTTGATATACGTCAGGGTGAGCAATTAAAAGATGACTTTTTAGCTATTAACCCTAAGGGAACTGTGCCTGTTTTAGAATTTGATAGTGGGGAGTATATCAGTGAATCTTTGGTAATTATGGAATATCTGGAAGAACTTTACCCCGAACCTGTGATGATTGGTATAAACCCATTGGCTCGTGCTAAAACACGAGAATTAGAACGTTTTATTGATACATCTATTGCTTCGCGTATTAGTAATATTTTTTTTAATACTAGCCAAGTATTTCAAGATCGACTTCAAGTCCCCGAAGTTGTACAGCAAGCTAGACTCTCACTAGAGCTCTCATTCAGTCGCTTAGATGCACTAATAGGGGAAAACGCCTTTGTTGCAGGCGATTACCCAAGTATTGCTGATTGCACTTTAATTGCGGCTTTAGAACATGGCAGTCGTGTGGATGTGCATATTTTAGACAAATATATAAACCTTAATCGATGGTATGAAGCTTTTAAACAACGTCCTAGTGTTAGATTCTAATATGACACAAAGCTGATGAATTTAAAGCTAACAGTGTAACGAATTGCAAAAACATTCCTTGGCTTATTATTCTCTCGGTATTGGGGCATGGCAATTTGAACGTGACTTAAAAAAAGCCGGTGAATACATGCGTAAATCCATAGACCTGAATTCAAACTACGCAGAAAGTTACTATGGGTTGGGTAGAATAAACCACAGTTTGGGAAAGCCAGGAGTATACAAACCACTATTCCAAAAATACATCAAACTTGCACCAGATACATACAATGCTAAAGACTTACAAAGGAAATATTCCCAGTTTTTAACTGATAAACCCAGCAATGTTAGACCTAAACAGGAGTACGTTGATCAGAGCCTAATTGACAGCATGTTGAGGGACAAAAGACTTATATTCGTTTTGGCGGGATTGTTGGCAGGGCTTTTGATTTTAAGATTTTGGCAGGTTAAACGCCTCCGGAATTCGTATTGAGAGATCGTTGGTATGAAGTTGGATGCCCCTTTGATGATGAAGCGATTACTGAACAGCCAATTGGATAGTGGATGTCTGAGAACCTAACCATGACATATAAAGCTCTTAATGTTGGGTGTTGCACTTTCAGCTCTGCGACGGTCGACATCGAATCGCATGTTCCAAGTCTGATGTATAGGTATCAGCCGGGATAAACCCCATTGATTGAAAATGCTCGATGGATGTCGAAGGGTCTTGCTACTATTCCCGAAGTTCCTGACGCATTTGGTTTGCACCGTCATTACCAGGGTTGAGTCCGCACCCACAAACTGTAAATATCAATTGTTGTAGGTTTGAACCATTCAAACTACCTTCGGGACCGTTGCAATTCAGGCCATCTGCTCCTCCTCCATTATCGATGCATTCAATGGGTCTTCCGGTATTGGAGCATTCGCCAGCGATTCCCTCGCTGGTTCCGATACTGATTTGTCGTGTATTTACAATATCACACGCAGCAGCGGATCTGGCGTTCAGCAAGCCGATCAAACAGAGCAACAAAAAACTTTTTCTCATGTTTACCTCCAACTGAAACAATCTGTTTGTGGAAATAGCGATAATGCAATATATCACAGCGGATACGATCATAAAAGGCATGGGATACTGGCTCATAACCGACAAAGCTCCACCCTTTAAATACGACGAAAATAAATCTTTCCCTTTTTTTCTCGCGAACGTCCATCTGGGATAAGCCTATGCAGTATCCTGAACCGCTCAGCATCTGAAAAATGTAAGGTTGTCTCCGAGCAGCGGGCAGGTATCAGTGAAAATTAGGGCCAGCTCGCTATGACGCCAGTTTTCTTTAGAAATTTATCTTGGTGGAGCTGGGAAGATGAAACACCCTAGGATTACCCCAAGAAATGACCTATTGCATCCAGGTCGTTCCTGACTTGGCACAGGTTGCGATAAAAATGTCATCTTTGGTGAACGAAAGTTCATTCCAGATTTAGATTCGTGGAGGTAGCCATAAAGAGATGGGTTCGACAGCCTGCAGACAAGCTGTCGAACAAAGGATTGGTGATTATTTCTTGCTGTTCGTGCAGTGCATTGCACAGGCTTGATCCTGATCGCTGGCCGGCTGGTTCTTGCAGTGTGAGGCACAGTTATGACCTTTCGCCATACCGGTTGTGCAGTGAGTCATGCACATTTTGGCATTCGAATCGGTATGTGACGCACAGTGCGCAGCGCAAAAATGCGGTTCCGCCGAGACTCCAAAGCCAGCTAATCCCAGAAAAGTTGCGAATGCAATCAGAACGAACAATTTGGTATTTTTCATAGTGTATTTCTCCACAAAATGTAGATCAATGTCCTAGAAGCACTTTTAAAAATCCGTCACTCATGGACCAACTATCCCGATTGGGATCGCTTGGATAGGATGCGAATCCTTAATAAGTCGCTTCCATACTTGGTAAGGGACCTAAGATTATGATCTTGTCAACAATAAAGTGTGTGATTTAACACAATTAACTGTAGAACATTTCACCGATTATTGCACAATGAGCCAGATTAAAACTAAAAGGGATAAACTCGTATGAAAACAACATGGGAGTGATTAGTTTATTGTCAACAGTTTTAAATCGTTGCGTTTTGTGGATATTTCGGGATTTTCTGAACTAAACCGCACCCTTTTTAAATGGGGTGCGGTTCGAATCCAAAGTCGTTTAATTTCTATTTTTTTTATAACGGCGATTTAACCGCTCGCCTTTTCTGTCCAAGCGTCTATCAATGCGGTTTCCTTTTCGGTCCATTCTGGCATTGATGCGATCGCCCTTTCTATCCAGTCGTGCATTGATCCTGTCACCTTTAAGCTCGAACTTTTCGGCTGCTTTTTCGTGACCGATACTGCGTGCTCGATCTGCTTTTCGATCAAATCGATTTTCAATCCGATTGCCTTTTTTATCCAATCGGTGGTCGATCCTATTGCCGCGGCGATCTAAACGGTGTTCAATACGATCTCCCTGCTTATCTAGGCGATTTTCGATTTTGTCGCCAAAGTCTGCCCAAGCAGGGGCTACTATTAGTGATGTTAATATGCCAAAAGTCATTAATTTAGTTTTCATCGGGTTTTCTCCTTTAGTTAATTTTCACTTTCTATAACGTATAAATCTTTGAATGGTTGACATCATGGAAAAAATAAAACTAGAAGAAGTGTTGGGTTTAGCCAATGGCATCATTTGGGGTCCCGTCATGTTGGCTTTATTGGTTGGCGTCGGGTTTTATCTCACGATTGGACTAAAGGCTATGCCGTGGCGAAAAACGGGGATGGCTTTTGCGCTTCTTTGGAAAGGCCGGGAAAGTGCCGGCAGAGGAAACATTACGCCGTTTGAGGCGCTGATGACGGCATTATCAGCTACCATTGGGACTGGTAACATTGCCGGTGTGGCCACCGCTATCGCGTTGGGAGGACCTGGGGCTGTATTTTGGATGTGGGTGACTGCTTTGTTTGGAATGGCTACTAAATATGCCGAAGCGGTATTGGCCGTTCGCTATCGGGAAGTCGATCCATTGGGAAACTATGTGGGGGGCCCGATGTACTATATCCGCAACGGTTTGGGCCAAAATTGGCGATGGTTGGGATTTTTATTTGCGCTATTCGGAATGATTGCTGCCTTTGGTATTGGGAATATGGTTCAAGCCAATTCGGTAGCCGATGCTGTTCAGTCTACATTTGAGATTCCAAGCTGGGTAACCGGTATGGTTATGACAATATTGACAGCCGCCGTGATTTTGGGTGGAATCGGGCGGATTGCCAAAGTTGCGGCAAAGCTTGTCCCGTTTATGGCTGTGGCTTATTTGTTTGGATCTGTAATAATTATCAGCTCGCACATTGACCAGGTACCTTCAGCGTTAATATTAATCGTGGATAGTGCGTTTAATGGTGCTGCGGCAACTGGGGGATTTGCTGGTGCTGCTGTATGGGCCGCTATCCGTTATGGTGTTGCTCGAGGAATATTTTCTAACGAAGCAGGTTTGGGTAGTGCAGCAATCGCCCATGCTGCGGCTAAAACAGATGATCCTGTGAATCAGGGTATGGTTGGAATGCTGGGCACATTTATCGATACATTGATTGTCTGTACGTTAACGGCATTAGTCATTGTTATCACGGGTGTTTGGAATAGTGGTGAAACTGGAGCAGCGCTTTCGATCATGGCATTTGAGTTCGGGTTGTTTGGGGTCGGTGGGTATGTCGTTACTTTTGGGCTGATTATTTTTGCGTTTACCACTATTTTGGGGTGGAGTTATTATGGCGAGCGGTGTGCTGAATATATTTTCGGTGTGAAAGCAATGCTGCCTTATCGATTGCTGTGGTTGATAGCGATTCCCACCGGCGCAATGGGCAAACTCACACTGATCTGGTTGATTGCCGACGTGATGAATGGCTTGATGGCAGTTCCTAACCTGATCGCTTTGGTGTTATTAAGTCCAGTGATTTTTTCAATCACACGGAGCTATTTTGCTAAATAGGTTTATGGGCTTTACAAGAGCGGTAGAATTAGGGGTAAGCTGTTTTCAATTTACCCCATTTACATTTTGTTTGTACTTTTGCTTTGGTTAGTATCCATGATTGGCATTGGATCCAAAGAAAAACCTGTTTCTTTGGAATAAGCATTTCGTAGCAATTGCCGCCAACTGTTGTACTGTTTTTGCACGGAACCTTCCAGTACAAATGCTTTGCCCTCAAGCTCTACTACCTGAGGACCAATTCTTTCGTTGAACGATGTACTGATTTCGTGCATGGCTTCGACATGAATTTGAGTAGAATCGTCAGTTAACCCTTCGGATGTGTTGCTTACGCCTGATATTAAACTTCCCATGGCATTAATACTCGTGCCTCCGCTGAGGACGAGCGTAGCAACACCGCTTGCCATCGCTATCCCACCCGATACAATTCGGCGTTCTGATATTGCTTCGGTTTTTTTTAGAGCAATTGTTTCGTGGTAGCTGCTTTTACGCCAGTTACGATAAGGTTTTCGAATTTTAGCGTGAAAATTAGAATAGTGCTGATCGAAAATATCGACAATCGTATTGTGTTGTACTCGAATGAGCTGAATCCGATCGACCATGGGGTCGTTTGTTGCGGGAAGCCGGTTTACCGTGTAGGTTCCACTTCCAAATTCTTGAAGAAATCCACCGAAGGCATCGGGAGACAAATCTTCAGCAAAGCGGAGCTCGGCCACCGTCCGAATGGCATTTAGGCGATTATTTGCCAGCTCACTTTTAGCATTCAAAATATCGTTAGTAATCTTATTATAGATATTTTGGAATGGATCCCTATCTGCAACATTCTGATCTTGATAGGCATATTTGCTGGCTTCAGATGAATATTCTCGACTCAGCCAAATATTCCCAGTCGCATCACGAACGTCAATGTGTAGTACTAATAATGCACCATTAGACGTTATAATTTTACCTGAAACTTCCACATCAATGCCTACCGTATCGGAAGGAATCGTGCGAACGGCCCCCCACTGGCCGGATTCCTCTAGGGTCTTTCTGAGTTCGAAAGCCATATAGTATGCCTCAGCATTTCGTAGATCCGCATAGACTTTTTTGTGATCTAATTGCTCATCGTTGTCGTTGATTTCGTTATCGAATATCCGAATACCAATGTCTAACAACTGATTTTCGGGGATTTCATGCTGGGCCTTATTGACAGGAAGTCCAAAAGTTTTTATCACTCGATATTCAGTGCAGGACACGAGGAAAATAGATAGCATACAGATAAGGAGAATGAACAATGTCCTTGGAATCTTAGGGAGCGTTGCCAATTGCCAAACGCTCTCTGCGTTGAATGGTTTGGTGGGCTTAATATTCATCGACACTACCTAGCTATATACCGTTGATACTCTTCGAATAGCCTATTTCGCAATACCGGATCGGTTTCCTTTTCCGCCAATGAGCGTAGCTGACGAGCGACTACTGCGTCGTAGCCGCCGTTCGAATCTGGCTGCTTGTGTTGATTAGGTAAACGATTGTTTTCTGACCCAGTGCTGTAGCTAGCAGGATTAATTGGTACCAGGCCTTCCCTCGATATCTCATTTAATCGACTACCTTCGTCTGGCAATTGTGGGCTAGAAGTGGAATCGAGCATTTCCTCCAGACCTGTTTTTCCATTGAATGTTTTTACTTTAGCTTCCGACAGTTGATTAGTGTGCACTAACTGGTGTTGGAAGTTTGAAATAGATTGCTGAAGCTGTCGATCCATGTCAGATTGGATTTCGGAATCTGTCTTAGCATTACCTAACTGTTGGAGTAACGAAGGACTGGCTTCATTCATTGCCGGTTTTGATGAATCACCAGGATCATCCTCTTGATTTTGAGAATTGGATTTCGATTGATCGTTCAGCAACGAATTGGATTCACCATTAGGGTTCTGCTCCATCCCAGAATTTTCCGTTTCAGCCGACGATTTATGGGTTACTGTAGCTGATGAATTTTCATTGGACTTTTCACCAGCCTTACCTGATGTCAGTTCGACAGGGGAAGGCGATGAGGTGGGCGGTTGAGATTGGCTTGCGCAGCCACAAAAGATACCAAACCAGCAGACAACTAAAATTTTTAGCGAATGATTATTGAACGAAGCCATCACGACCTCAACTGTTTCTCTTTTGCACCAAAATTGCAATGACCAAGCTGCCCACTTTGTTCATTGAGTTTAAGCGTTTATAGTTTAGTCGACGAATGAAATTTAGAAAACATCCGGTCAGTCACTAGATGCCATGATATTAACAAATTCTAGTATTGTTGAAAATCAGCCATATTTTTTAATCTGCAGGATGTTGATTGTCTTGTGTTTATCGGCCTCGTTATGGGGTTGTACCATGACCTTTCAAATTGAAAATACAGTCCCTATCCCTCTTATAGAGCCGCTGCCGATCAGTGTATATATCTACTACCCTACTTCTTTTCGTGAGTATGAGTATCGTGAGGAGCGTTCTGACGGTTCGGTTTTGGTCAACCAAATTGGCGAAGCACAACAGGACGTCTTCGATCAGTTGTTTGTAAGTTTATTTCGTTCAGCTGAACGAATAGCTGATTTGAATATCGAACCTCTAGATAAGAATTCGGCCGATATTATCGTTACTATGGCAGTCGAAGATTATGTGATTACAAAGCCACGTGATAGTGGATTAGATTTCTATGAGGTCACTATTCGTTATCGTCTTACCTTGTATAACCTTCAGGGTGAATTTATTTCAGCATGGTCTGCCAATGGGTACGGAAGGCATCGCAAGACGAATTTTATGCCTCTCGCAGCAACTGCTGAAGCCACTGAGGAAGCTATACGTGATGTGGCGACTCTGATAGCGATTGAGCTTGGGAACACACCGGAAATAAAATCCATTATCTGTAGAAAATACAAAATCAAAACAGAATGTGGTTAATGATAAAGTGTTTTAAAATGAGCAGGTATTTAACTCGGGCCGCCGTCAAATTTTCGTTGTGAGAATGCCGGACTACAGGGTTTTGGTAGTTTGCATGATATCCACTGTTTGGGTACTTGTGATCACTACGGCTTGTTCTACAGCCACTATTGAGCAAGTCAGACATCGCGTTGTTCCACATGTGCTAAACAATGACGAAGCTCTCGTGATCATAACGAATGAGAAGAGTAGTTCAGATGAAACCGAGGTAAGTTTTAGCGATTGCCTCTACGATGAACTAAAAGACGATAGCTCTATTTTGACTGTTTATTCAGGTGGTCAATTTAGGGATGAGTTGTATCCGTGGTTTGAGCCAAGAACAGCACCAACCTCGCACCACGCACTAACGAAGCTCATGCATCAACCTGGAGTTAGAGATAAGATCACTAAGATGAAAGTCAGGTATGTCGTCTGGTTGAATGGTGATACCGACCAAGTCGACCAAGGAGGCAGTATGACATGTACGGTAACTCCCTTCGGCATAGGGTGTTTCGGATTGAGTTGGTGGGACAAGGAATCGATCTACGAAGCTTCAATTTGGGATTTAAAGCTAACCCAGTCGGTAGGCAAAATAAGCGCCGAGGTATCTGGAACCTCTTATTTGCCGGCACTTGTTTTGCCCATCCCCTTGATCGCTCGCACCCAAAATACTGCGTGTGAAGCCCTAGCGGCGCAAGTTAAAGAATTTATGGGTATCAGTCTTCGATAAAAGTGAGCCGGATTTTTATTTGTTGAGCTGCGACGGGTTTTCCATCGAAAAGCCTTGGTCGGAAAAGCAGTGCATTGAGATTCCGCAAAACCGGTTCTATAAACTGAGGCGGCAATTCCTCATCCTCCAAGACTACATTTTCAACAGTCCCATCTTTTTTCACGTTCAATCGCACATCAATACGCCCGAATGAATTGGGAATCGCTCCATTACCCTGTGAAATATTTTCCAAATCTTCGGTATTATTAGGGAAATGTTGGGGCAACGCTAATCCATGGAATAATTGTACTGCGTAATTCGGTCTGAGTCTGATTCGCGATGGTTTGTGTGTGTTGAGTTGACTGTTACGTAATGCTGTTGGGTATTTAAATAGTGCTTGAAGCTCTTCCTTTGTTTTCCCCTTCGATTCTAGAAACTGCCACATTTGTTCATAAAAACTTTGTGCTGTTTCAGGCTTAGCTGCGATGATATACCAGTCTCCTAAATCGATCAGTATTTCAGCATATTGATAGGATGTGTTTTCTATATCTTGTTCACTTATAGCCAGTGCTCGTTTAAGTGCTTTTCGGCCTTGTCGGTCAGCAAAGCCGTGTAGCCTATAATTGGTGGCGAAAGTACGTAACGATGTTATAAGGTCAATGTTAGTTTGCTCTGTCGCCGCTTCCAATGTCGAAATAGTTTCTTCGTATATATATTGTTCATCACGTTGCTCTCCCAAATTGCGATACCAATCTGCTAACTTAAATATCGCAGGTAACAAAGCGGCTGTACTATTTTCAAAAAAGTGTCCAAAAATGTAGAATCGGTACCATTGCTCCCGTTCAGCTTCTTTAAAACTGTTCAATTTCAAGTATATGTCTGATATAGATTCAACTATGGGTACTTGAGCCAGATTATAAAGGCCCGCATTACGGTGGCTAATATGCTTGGCCCGTTGAAACATATCGAGTGCTTCTTGAAACCTTCTCTGGTTTTGATACAAATTACCTAGCCGAATCAACGGAGGAATGAGCGCCTGATCGAAAACGCCAGCTTGATTTTCCAGAATCAAAACGCATTCCAAATAGTTTTGTTCCGCTACCTGATACTCATTGTTTACTAGGTGGATATCGGCCTGTGCCAACAAGGGTGTAATCAATCCTGAATGGTCAGGACGTAGTTCTTTCACCAATGATTCAACGTCATGGGTACTTGAAACAGTACTACCTTTGTGTGCGGGCGGATTTAAGCTTAATGGGGTGAGCTCCCCGGTTGGGGAAACTGTCTGTGCAACCGATTGAGTAATTACCTGCCCACTTAGCAAAAATAGGCTCAAAATTATTTTTGGGATCGAATGCTTTATCGTTGATTTGGTCACATTAAAATAATATTTGACAAATAAGACGACCGGTCGTAAATTTATAGGTGTGGTTAGAGCCGTTAAAAAACAAATCAATCGTGAAAAGTTGCTGGATCAAGGAGTGGCTATGCTTATGTCGCAAGGTTACCACGGTACGGGTCTACAAGAAATCCTTGATGCAGTCCGGATTCCAAAAGGTTCTTTTTATAATTATTTTGACAGCAAGGAAGCATTTTGTGCCGAGGTTATACACCATTACATTGAGCCATTTATTATTCAACTTCAAAAGCATTTGCAACAACCAGATGTCGATGGTTTGAATGCTCTCAAATGTTATTTTAATGAGCTTATTTCAGAACTTGAACAAAACCAATTTAAAGGCGGTTGTTTGTTGGGTAATTTGATGGGTGAGTTGGGAGACAATAGTGATATTTGCCGATCCGCCCTACAAATGGCCGTTAAACGTTACCGTGATTTAATCAAAGAAGGGTTATTAAAAGCCCAACACGAGGGTCAAATTCGAACCGATTTACCAGCAGAGGTAATGGCCGATTTATTGGTGAATACTTGGCAAGGAGTACTGTTACGAATGAAGATTGAAAAATCGGTGGCGCCATTACAAAGTTGTTGCGATAGCCTATTGGAGGGCTATTTTAAAAGCTAAATTTTTTTATCCATATTTTTAAACGACTGGTCATATATCATTTTTTTGTGGCTCTTTCTGCAGGTTGTAAAGCGAAGACTAAAAATCAAACAACGAGGTTAAGATAATGAAAAAGTATTTCCGAAATGTTTCTAGAACCGCAGTGGACTACCTAACAACAGGGGTTGTTTCGCTAATGACTGTTGTTTTAGTCAGTCTTAGTGCTCTACCGGTACATGCTGACGAAACGTGTATGTCGCCCTATATGGCCAAAATTGTTGGTCAGGAAGATTACGTTTATGTTTGGACGCTTGGTATGGAAGGTGTTGGCGACGAACAAGATAAACTGGTGACGGTAGATGTTAACCCGAAGTCCACCTCTTATGGGAAAGTGATAAGTCAGTTGTCGGTTGGTGGCCGCAACGAAGCACACCACTCCGGTTTTACCGATGACCGCAGATATCTATGGGCTGCTGGTTTGGATACCAGCAAAATTTTTATATTTGATGTACATAGTGATCCTGCAAAACCATCATTGCATAAAACGATTACTTCATTTGTTGCTAAAAGTGGTGGTGTTGTGGGGCCCCATACGACGTATGCCTTACCTGGCCGTATGATGATAACTGGTTTGTCCAACAATAAAGACCATGGTGGGCGCACTGCTTTGGTTGAATATACCAACGAAGGGGATTATGTCGCTACTCACTGGATGCCAACGGATAGTCAGCTGAACGGGGCTGTTAAAACCGGGAAAATTGCCGATGGTTACGGTTATGATGTTCGTGCGTTACCCCGGCGTAATGTGATGTTGACATCTTCATTCACCGGCTGGTCAAACTATATGATGGATTTTGGCAAAATGCTTAAAGATCCCGAGGCGATGAAACGCTTTGGTAATTCCATGGTGTTATGGAATCTGCATACCCGCCAACCGAAAAAAGTCTTTGACGTCCCAGGCGCACCTTTAGAAATCCGCTGTGCATGGGATCCCAATCATAACTATTGCTTCACTTCGACTGCTCTAACCTCGAAAATCTGGCTTATTTATGAGGATGACAAAGGTGAATGGTTAGCCCGTGATGTAGCCAATATCGGTGACCCCTCAAAGATTCCATTACCGGTTGATATCTCGATTCAAAGTGATGACAACATGTTGTGGGTGAATACCTTTATGGATGGAAAGACACGTGGCTTTGATATTTCCGACCCATTTAACCCAAAACAGGTCTATGAAAAGAAAATCGGCGCGCAGATCAACATGGTTTCGTCCAGCTGGGACGGTAAGCGTTTGTATTACACGTCGTCTCTGTTAGCGAATTGGGATAAAAAAGGAGTCGATAACGAACAGTATTTTAAAAGTTATGGGTGGGATGGTAAAAAGTTAACCGAGAATTTCGCGATCGACTTTCGCAAAGAAAAGCTCGGACGTCCGCATCAAATGCGTTTTGGAGCCAATTCTTTGTACTCCACTGTGCAACCTACGAAAGCAACCAATGTACTCAGCCAGTGGTGGAATGAGCAATAGCTTATAAACCCCCATTGCCAAGGATGGCTTTTTTAGCTTTGTCATGCGTCGCGTTAATATATTGCGGATATTTTTCACGTTAAGCTTAGGCTTATTGGTGGTGGCGTTGGTCAACCGGTTTAGCTCCACTCCGACAACACCTTCCTCCCCAATTAAAGATGTGGTTCTAGCACCTGGCTATGGTTCTTTGGCGTTCACTGCGCCTGAAGCTGGGACCTATCAACTGCCTGTTTTAGGCTGGGCAAGCAACGGTCAAGTCATCGATGCAAATGGGGATGAGCATAGTCTGAAGCATTTAATCCAGGATAAAGTGGTTTTACTGAGTTTTATTTATTCCACTTGCGGCGATGTTAATGGTTGTCCGCTGGCAACTTCAGTATTACACCGTGTCCAAACACGCTTGGGCAAAGAACCACAACTGGTTGATCAGGTCCGATTGTTAACTCTGAGTTTTAACCCCGAATTCGATACGCCCGAGGTGATGAAGCATTATGCTGATGGTTTGCGAGGCGATCAGTTGGATTGGCGATTTTTAACAACTCGTTCGGAAGAACAATTACAACCCATTCTTGAAAACTATAAACAAAGCGTACAAAAAGAATACGATGAAGATAGCCAGTTTACTGGGGTCTATTCACACATATTGCGGGTATATCTAATTGATCGACAGGGCCGTTTAAGGAATATTTATAGTGTTTCATTTCTGCATCCGGATACATTGGTTAACGATATAAAAACCTTAATTATGCAGCCAACTACGACTGGGGTTGGCGAAGTCCCCCGGAAGATAATGCATGCAGAGAATAACGATTTCAATGCGATTTACCGGGCTGGCGACCAGAAATCAGGCTATGAGTTGGATGAGTATAAGAGCCAGTCTGTTAGTTTAATGGAACGTGTTGGAAAGGCAGACGACTTGCTTCAGTACGTTGTACAACCACCTTTAGGGTTGGCAGCAGTACCGGTGCCCTCGGATAACCCCATCACGTTTGAAAAAGTTCAACTCGGTCGGAAGCTATTCTACGACCGCCGTCTGTCTTTGAATAATACCTTCTCGTGCGCCATGTGCCACGTTCCTGAGCAGGGTTTTACCAGTAACGAGATGGCGACGCCGGTGGGTTTCGAAGGACGGACGGTCAAACGCAATGCGCCCACATTATATAATGTCGCCTATGCTCAACGGCTGTTTCACGATGCCCGTGAAAACACCTTAGAGCAACAGGTTTGGGGTCCGCTATTGGCGAAGAATGAAATGGCTAATCCGTCGGTTGGCACTGTGGTCGACAAAATCAACGAAATTGCCGATTATGATGGATTGTTTGAGAAAGCTTTTAAACATGGTCCCAGTATGGAAACGATTGGCATGGCCATCGCTAGTTATGAACGCACATTAAATTCGGGTAATACAGCCTTCGATCGTTGGTTTTATGGGAAACAGGATAAGGCTTTAAGGGAGAAAGCCAAGAGAGGGTACTTTCTATTTCAGGGAAAGGCGGGCTGCGTTACCTGTCATCAGATTGGGAAAGACTCCGGACTGTTCATGGACAATCTTCTGCATAATACGGGTGTGGGTTATCGCGAAGCTATGCACAAAGTACCTTATAAACAGCGAGTGCAGGTGGCCCCTGGCCTCTTTGTCGAAATTGACTCAGCAACGGTCAATTCAGTTTCGGAACAAAAACCTAATGATCTGGGGCGTTATGAAGTCACACAAATACCAAAAGATCGTTGGTCCTATAAAACGCCGTCGCTGAGAAATATCGCTCTTACCGCACCTTATATGCACAACGGTTCTTTTTCCACACTGAATCAAGTTGTTGAATTTTATAACCAAGGTGGCATCGCCAACGAAAATCTCGATCCATTGATTAAACCGCTAAACCTTACGACTGCAGAAAAGAATGATCTAGTTACGTTTCTCAAGGGATTGACCGGAGACAATGTTGCTAAATTGGTTGCAGATGGTTTTGCCGCACCTGTTGGCGATATGCGTTAACTCAAAGTATCCAATCATGATTCTTAGTAGAGTTTGTCAATCGGGGACTTATGAGTGTGATGACATTTTCGATGATTTGGACCGGCTGAAAGGAAAAGCCTATTGCACCGTGGGTGGGCACACTGTTTAATCTGGAGTACAACAGGAATATTTCCAATCTCAAGCTGAACTCGAACAAATGGAATAATATCCCCCTTCAACCTGGGTGTTGTGCCTTCGGGAAGGTTGGTTATAAGTGCTCTGAGTTGCTCCTCTGTATACACATGGATGCGTAGCCCTATCGAAACCGATTGGGGAACCTCTTGTGTGCGCAGATCCACGACTTCCCAAGGGTGCATTGTGAAAAAGATGAATGTGTTACGATTAAACGATTTTTAAAATAAAGGAGGGTGGACGACTAAATCCCCCTCACGTTTGAAATTTAAAACTGCGTCACCGGAAATTTATCGCTTTTTGATAACCTACAAGTTGTTTATATAATTCCAGACTAGATAGACACTTCAATTAGTTTACCCGATTTTACATCGTAAATGTAACCATAAACAGGAATATCGGAGGGAACTAAAGGATGGGATTTGATCCGAGTGACATCTTCTCTGACACTGGTTTCCTGATCTTTAATCGTTAGCCAATCGATGTAATTACCTTCAGCAGAACCTGAACCTTGACCCGAATCATGCCAGTCGTTTGCATCGATACTTGCTGTTTTCAAGCTACTGCCAAGTAAATTTCGCATGATATCATCGGTAAAGGTTTCCATTCCACAATTAGTATGATGAATAACAAACCATTCACGGGTTCCCAACAGTTTGTACGAAATAACCAGTGAACGAATCGCATCGTCACTTGCTTTACCGCCAGCATTGCGAATGAAATGGGCATCGCCTTCAGAAAGTCCTGCATACTTTGCAGGGTCTAATCGGGCATCCATGCAGGTCAGGATAGAAAAATGTCGTCCTGGTTGCTTTTTAGTACATCGTCCAATATTTGGCTCATTTTTATCCTCCAATAAGTTTCAATTTTCCCACTAAACATAACGGTCACGTAGTAATAACTATCTCGATATTACAAAAACCTTTGCTGCTAGGGATTTAACATTGTATTTATTTCCCTAGTTTCAATAAATATATAAAATATTAGAATTCTATTAACTCTTAGTTATTAATTGTGGACAGACTAAAAAGCATGACCGCTTTTTGTTGGGTTGCAGAATTTGGAAGCTTTACGGCAGCGGCGGAAAGATTGGACCTGTCGGGTCCAATGGTCAGCAAACACATTGCCCATCTAGAGCAGCATTTGGGTGTTTGCCTACTGATTCGCACAACACGAAAAGTCAATCTGACCGAGGCAGGTCGGCTATATTATTCCCGTTGCAGACAGCTATTAAATGATTTAACAGAACTGGAAGATATGACCAGTCAAATAGACCAAATGCCAAAAGGACTACTTAAAATAAATGCTCCTATTGATTTTGGTATGATGCATATGGTGGCAGCAATCGAAGCCTATAAAATCGATTTTTCCAACGTTGATATTCAACTGGTTCTTGAAAACAATTACGTTGATCTTAATGATGGTACTTTCGATATTGTCATTCGGATTACGGATGAACCGGATATTCATGCTATTGGCAAAATAATCAGAACGACGGAACTATGTACTTATGCATCGCCCGGCTATTTGGAAAAATATGGTGATCCGATGACAATCGATGCATTAGAGAATCACCAATGCTTACAGTTTCTTGGGACTCCTCATGGAGATAGCTGGATTTTCCAGAGTGAACGAAAAATCCAAAGCGTGACGCCACAATGGTGCTTTGCTTCAAATAATGGTAGCGTTCTGTGCCAAGCGGCTGAGAAAGGAATGGGTATATTTCAAGCACCCGATATTACCGTAGAACCCTATCTAAATTCAGGTGTTTTGAAAAGAATCCTCAGTCCTTATCGAGTACCTTCACTTCCAATTTACGCTATGTATTTATCACGTCGATATATTCCGATTAAAATTAAATCCTTTATCAAATTTCTCATCGGTTATTTTGACAAGACTAGTTGTTCCTGAAAATTACCTGAATCAGTGAATTAATCCATAGCCCAAGCCATAGGATTTACAGTAATAACTTATATCTGAGACCAGTCATAATTGCCGAAAAATATATCTGCCGTTGTTTGGAGCAAAGATTTGTTAGTTCTCTGTTAAATCGATATCTTGCGATCTGTCATCCGCATCTAAGTCACGGATTCAGGTATTACTTTTGCTGTTGCGAAGTAGATTGGCCCGACTCCCAATCGTTACACCGAATCCGATTTATTGTCGCGGCCAGCTCTTGGATCCTTGGTAGAGCTAACTCGCCCATCTTGAACGGGGTTAGTTCATCGAGTCCTCGATTTTCAATGCGCTGACACAACCGCTTTAAATTGTTTACCATCGAATCACCATTATCGACAAAGTGATTGAGGTAATACACCATCATCCAACCTATCGCTTTTGTTTGCCCAATATCTACCAGTTGTTCGACTTTGGTTAAATCGATGTTGTGGACTCCGTAGCGTATTTGTTCGAGTTTATGGGTGTCAATTTTTATATCGTGCTTCCCTTGGGAAGAATCAAGGGTTTTTTTACCCGGACGACGGTTTGAATGCAATTCAAGTTTTCTTTGTAAGTCGAATTTCAGATCAGCCAAGGTATTTCCTGCTAAATTACGGGCCTGTTTCGTAACGTCTTTGGGCTTGAATGAGTCCATCATGATAACTGTATCGGCAACTTCAAAATAGTCGCCGGAGCCACCCATGACGATAATACTGGATACGTCGTACTGTTCGTATAAATCGCGTACTCGATGTAAAAATGGTGTAATTGGTTCTTTGTCTTTCGCGACTAATCGTTGCATGCGTTCGTCGCGGATCATAAAATTAGTCGCGGAAGTATCTTCATCGATAAGTAATAAACGGCTGCCGGTTTCCAGAGCCTCAACGATATTAGCCGCTTGGGAAGTGCTGCCACTGGCGTTGTCGGTACTGAAACATTGGGTGTTCCGATCAAGGGGTAAATCATCGATAAAAGCACTGATATTGACATTCGATATGTGACGGGCATCTTCAGCACGGACTTTTATCGCACTGGCATCAGTGACGACGCATGCCCGGCCATCATCTGGAATATGGTTGTAAACCCCCTTTTCAACCGCGTGCAATACGGTCGATTTCCCGTGAAAACCACCGCCCACGATCAAGGTAACACCTTTTGGGATACCCATTCCCTGGATAATTCCAATGTTGGGTAAATCCACGCTATACGCGAGTGAATGAACCAAACTAAATTTGATAAATGCATCTTGCAAAGGTCGATCATCTATTCCCGTTCGTCGCGGCAGAATAGAATCTTGACCAATAAAAGCGACGAGCCCTTCCGTATCGAGCCATTTACGTAGATAGATTTGGTCCTCAATCGATTCCACATGTGCTTTGATAGTGTCAGATGAATACTGTGTGTATAGCATTGAGTTGTGGACGACCAGTGGTAGTTCGTTGAAAAGCATCGCATGCGCTGCACCGGCATCAATTGTGCGCAACTTGGCAGGTAAACCCAATGTCATCCGTACTTCGAGAAATTCTTTACTGAGTTGGACCGAGTTTCGCTTAAGAACCTGTTGACCATAGGGTGCTATCGATATTTGGCCGCTTTTACCACTACCACGACGACCATTAACATGACGTGTAATTGCTTGTGCAACTTTTCTCCCAATGAAGTCTTCGCAGGCGGTTCGGCGGTCTGGTGTACCCCATAGCTCCCATGGAAATCCTGCTCGGCTGTTTTTCACTCGGATGCTAATTCGCGACGGTAGTGCGAAGGGATCCCCCTGTACGTGATCGATACTGAGTATGAAATCTTCGAATTGAAAACAGTTTTTTAAGCGTTTATACGCCTTATAGGATTTTCCGTCGATTTGACTGAGGAGCTTGGATAAGGTGTGCATTGGTATGATTGAACTGAAATTTAGCACTTAACAGAGAGGCGAGGATCAATTCCCAACATTGTCTGATTCCGGTATCTTCTCAAAAATCATCATAATAAGTACAGGTTGCATGAAATCTGTCGAGTTTTGTGTAATAGAAATAATTCGAAAGAGGTCTATACCTTCGAAGTTATATTGATTAGTTCAGTATGGCGAGAGGTGGCTAGCTAAGTGGTTGTTTCTCACAACGTCCGGAGCGCATATCACGAAAATGCTGTTGTGGTGTTGCTGTCCTTTGAAAACGGCAAACTATTCTTCTCCGGTTATGTTTAGCATTGATAGTTTTTGGGGTTCTGCGCTCGTCAAATAAACTTCGACGGAATACCGGGATCGAGTGGTATTTCGATGGCAATTTCTTGGTGGATCTATCTTTAGGAGAACTCAATGTCGAAAATACATGTATTACTAGTAACCTTGTTAGTGGGGTTTGTTCCAACATTGGTTGCAGCGCAATTATCGCTCTCAAGTTCAAACAAGCAAATTAGTCTATTGGAACTGTACACTTCAGAAGGTTGTAGCAGTTGTCCTCCGGCAGATACATGGGTGAGTTCATTGAAGGACGATCCAAGACTTTGGAATGAAATCATTCCGTTGGGATTCCACGTCGATTATTGGGATTATATTGGTTGGAAAGACCGATTCGCCTCGCCAGCCTATAGTCTGCGTCAGAGACAATACGCTCAACAAGGATCTGTAAATACGGTGTACACTCCGGGTTTTCTTAGCAATGGTCAGGAATGGCGTCCATGGAATGGCCGTCGCTTTTTAGATACTTCAAAAGTCAAAAAAACGGGTGTGCTCAATACACAAATCAACGGAGATAAAGCCGATATTCGTTTTAGTCCCAACCAAATTTCAAGGGATAATTTGGACATCAACATCGCATTATTGGGTTTCGATCTTACCTCTACTATTAAATCAGGGGAAAACACCGGCAAAATACTTCACCATGATTTTGTCGTATTAGGTTTGGACAACACTAATCTCACGCTTGATAAGGATGAATATGTGGGTACTATCAGTATGCCAGCCAGCCAAGTCGAAGCGCCACGATACGGTGTTGCGGTATGGGTGACTCGGACAGGCCACCAGACTCCTATCCAGGCGGTGGGCGGTTGGTTGTCTCTAGAACAGTAATGGGGTGCTGGCAGACGAGGTAGAAATTATGGATAGGTACCGATAATTAGGAAACCTCTAAATCGTTCTCTTCGGATTTGGCTAATATCGCTGGGTCCGAGTCTTCCTGGATTTGATTGTGACCTAACCATTTTTCTATCATTTCAACCAAAACGCTTTTGTTAAAGGGTTTAGTGATAAATTCGTCCATTCCCGCCGCAAGGCATTTTTCCCGGTCCTCATTCATAGCGTTTGCTGTTAATGCAATAATGGGAATTCGGTAGTCCTTTTCACGTTTTCTGATTTCTTGAGTGGCTTGAAATCCGTCCATTTCTGGCATATTGCAATCCATTAGAATTAAATCATAAGAATTTTCATCGTTTTTTTCGATGGCTTCCATTCCATTGCGAGCTACATCCACTCGAAGGCCTAATTTTCCGAGCATGGAAACCGCAACCTTTTCATTTATAAAATTATCCTCCGCCAACAAAATAGCGTTGTTAAGCGGCATAATTGATAAACTTTGGGCGATTGTTGAGTCGGATTCGTTCAATAGATCCGGTTCATTTTTACTAGACAATGGTAGTTGTAACGTGAATGAAAATGTAGACCCCTTTTCCGGTTGACTCTCTACATGAATCGAACCATTCATTTGTGAGACCAGATTTTTACACACTGCCAAACCTAGGCCGGTGCCACCATATTTGCGTGTGGTCGACGCATCTGCCTGAGAAAAAGATTGGAACAATTTTCCTTGTATCTCTTCGCTGATGCCGATACCGGAGTCCTTAATATCAAAGGCCAAAACCACGTCATTGTCGAGGCGATTTAACAAACTGACGCGTATTTCTACATATCCCGAGTCGGTGAATTTCAAAGCATTACCAACTAGATTCAGGAGTATTTGCCGGATACGGCCAGCGTCACCCATAACGAAACGAGGACAATCAGGCGTAAAATCTACCAGCAAATTGACGCCTTTGTCATTGGCGCTGGTGACCATTAATTGGTAAACATCTTTGACTGTTTGATGGATATCCAGATTCCTTACTTCTAGTTCTAGCTTCCCCGATTCGGTTTTGGAAAAATCCAAAATATCATTGATGATGGTGAGTAAGGCTTTGCCCGATTTATCAATAGTGTCAAGGAAGTCTTTCTGTTCGATGGAAAGTTCTGTTTCCCCCAGTACCTGTACCATTCCAAGCACACCGTTCATGGGAGTTCGAATTTCATGACTCATGGTTGCAAGGAAATCGCTTTTCGCGCGTGTAGCAGCTTCCGCTGCATTTCGGGCCTTGATAAGTGCCTTTTCGGAGTTCTTAGTTTCAGTAATATCTCTTAGTACTTCGACAACAGCGATTAATTGACCATAACGATCATAAATGGGGCCAGCATCAATAAGTAAATACCGACTTTCACCGTTACGAACGGTACACCAGTTTTGGGCATGGAAACCACCCTGAACTAGCTCGGACTTCTCGAAGAGCTCATAGTGATTTTCTATACACTGATTAGCTGGGGCCAATACACAATCGGCAAGACAAGGACGTGGTGATGGGTAAAAACTTCGCCAATGCTCATTGGTGCCAATTATTGTATCGGCTTTGATTCCGGTCAATTCTTCACAAGCATCGTTCCAGCTGATTACTTGATGATCGGTATTTAATACGAAGGCTGCGATGGGTAGACTTTGAATGAGGATTTGTGAGAAAT
This sequence comes from uncultured Methylococcales bacterium, assembly GCA_964653275.1. Lineage (GTDB taxonomy): Bacteria > Pseudomonadota > Gammaproteobacteria > Methylococcales. Next base: position 23,842 of record CAZZET010000004.1, on the reverse strand, counting down.
CAATTTGTTCCTTCATTTCTTCGGCGCGTTTCCGTTCGGTGTTATCAAAGAACGTAATCACCGCCCCCATGGGATTGCCATTCTTATGGATGGGTGAGCAGGTCAATTCCACGGGAAAGTGGGTGCTACCTTTTCTCCATAAATGTTCATCACTGTAGTGAACTGTGCCATCGAGAAGTGCTTTGGATATAGGAGAATTTTCAAAGTGATAAGGGGTCCCTTCTGGGGTTGAATGCTGAAATTCAGAGTGCCAGGAATATCCGATCAGCGGCGTTTCGGCATAACCCAGCATACTTGCAGCGGCTTGATTGATGAATGTAATGTAGCCTCTTTGATCAATGCCACAGACTCCGCAAGCGATAGATTGGAGCAAAAATTGAGCTTGCGCTTCACTATCCCTGAGCGCTTGCGATACATCTTCAACCTGACGATGTATAAACGATGTAAAAAATACTGTGACAAGAATGACTGTAACCATAGCCGCTACAGCAATCCTCAGCCCTACAAGGTCCAGGCTATTGGTACTTACAACAGTAGTGGGCTCGATTGGCAAATAATAGACAGCTGCCATGCCAATGTAATGCGAACCTGCTACGGCAAAACCCATAATTAGAGCACTGAGTAGTTGGAGCCACACACGGTTTGACAATGCTTTTTGTGTAAGAGTGGAATTTAGCCATAACGATGTAGTAGCCAGAATATACGCGACAAACACTGAGATACTTAGGAATATTGGATTGTAGAGTGGTTCAGCATCCAGGATCATTGCTAGCATACCGATAAAGTGCGTGCCCCCAATTCCGACACCCATAATCAACCCACTCAAATGCAAGCGCCAGGTTGCTATACCCGATTGGCTTAGAAGGTATAGGACGATAGCGCTGGCCAAAATCCCAGGAACCAACGATGCCAGAGTCGTGTAAAAATCATAACTTACCGATATAGGCAATGAAAAAGCGAGCATCGCGATGAAGTGCATTACCCAAATACCGCTCCCCATGGAAATTGCACCAGCCGCTACCCAAACAAATCGCACGAAACGTCGGTTTCCCCCGATAGTGAGTTTGTCGGCTACTTGTAGTGCAGGGTAGGCTGAAGTCGACGCAATAATGACTGAGAGGAGAACCAGTGTGTAAGTGTAAGTGCCCGTTAAAGACAAGCTAAGATCAGTTGACGAACTAACCAAAGATAAGGGGATATTCATTTGTACATAAATTAAAAAGCTTCCTATCGGTACATTCGTTTCAGGAATGGGTGTGCGTGACTTTTATCCAATTTAGGATTTGAACTACTAGATATTGTAGTTCACGAGTATTGAGTTATCACCAAAGCCAATTTACAAATTCGATTAGACTTTTAATTTCGTTATGATTGCCTGGAAATAAGGCTTTGAGCAGCGGTATCTAACTAATCGGGTGAGCGAAAAACCCTAGAGTGTGAACTGGAAAGACATTGCTAATTGACTGCAAAAGTAGGGGGAAGAGCATTTGTTCACGAGCTATTACGATTATCGTCGTCCACCCAACAAAGATCCCATGATACCGCGAATTAGCTGTCGGCCGATTTGGCTGCCAATGCTTCTAGCCGCACTTTTCATCAAAGCTTCACCTACACTTTGGCGGTTGGAACGGCGGCGGGTTTTGTTCACTTGTTTCGTTGTGTTTCGGGAACCAGACTGACTGGGTGTTTCAGGTTCCACACTTTCCGCGCGCTGTTTAAGCATTTCGTAAGCCGATTCACGATCAATGGTTTTGTCGTACTTGCCTTTGATTGGTGACCTTGAAAGGTGTTGGGATCTTAAATTATTGGTTATCGGACCGATTTTTGACTCCGGGGGGCGGATCAAAATACGCTCGACTGGAGTGGGTGTGCCTTGGCTATCGAGGTATGACACGAGGGCTTCGCCTATTCCGAGTTCGGTAATTGCAGTGGTAGTATTTACCTTGGGGTTGGGTCGGAAAGTTTCGGCGACTGCTTTCACGGCTCTTTTATCTTTGGGGGTAAATGCTCGCAAAACATGTTGGATTCTTAAACCCAACTGTCCTAGTATTTCTGTTGGAATGTCTAGTGGGCTTTGGCTGACAAAATAGATACCCACACCTTTGGAACGTATGAGACGGACAACTTGTTCAACTTTATCCACTAATGCAATCGGCGCACGATTAAACAGAAGATGTGCTTCGTCAAAAAACAATACTAGCTGAGGTCTATCAGCATCGCCTACCTCGGGCAATTCCTCAAACATTTCGGATAACAACCAAAGCAGAAAGGTTGCATAAAGCCGGGGCGATTTGGAAACTAATTTAGTAGCATCCAGAATACTAACGACTCCGTTTCCAAAAAAGTCCGTGTTGGTAAGATCACAAAGTCTGATTGCCGGTTCTCCAAAAAAATGACTCGCACCCTGTTGCTCTAATACCAACAGCCGACGTTGAATTGCACCAACGCTGGCCGCAGAAATGTTTCCATATTCACCTTTTAGCTGTTTAGCATTATCCGACATCCACACTAACATGGATCGTAAATCTTTGAGATCCAACAATAACAGACCTTGGTCATCGGCCACACGGAAGCAGGCATACAAAATCCCACTTTGGGTATCGTTTAATTCGAGAAGATTACTCAACAACAAAGGGCCCATATCTGAAATAGTGGTTCGCACTGGATGACCAGAGTTTCCAAAAATATCCCAAAAGATCGCAGGGTTACCGCGATTTTGGTAATCGCCAATGCGAATCGTTTCGAGACGCGCGTTGATTTTTGAATTTTGGCTACCCGGTTGCGATATTCCAGATAAGTCACCTTTAACGTCAGCCATAAATACCGGAACGCCAATGCGAGAAAATCCTTCCGCCAGCACCTGAAGGGTCACCGTTTTACCGGAACCTGTAGCGCCCGAAATAATGCCGTGTCGGTTCGCCATTTTTGCATTAAGCTTCAGTTGTTGCTGGTTTGTCCCCCCAATGAGAACATCGACCGATTGATTCATCCTCTGACCTCTTGAATTTGTTTTTGTCAGTTTACTTGAGTTACGACATATCGGTAAACAAACCCGCAATACTTGCTATTTTTCTACTGGGCGGCCGTACTTCTACATGATAAAACCCCTGTGATAAAGGTGGTCCTAGCCCGTATTTCTCACCAGTAATCTATTGTGAAGCCGCAATGCCGCACATTGCCGGCGCTGCTCTCGTGCTGGGTGCTCGACGTACTGCAAGTATGCCTCCGCGTCCAACCCTTCGCGCGCCTTGTTACCATACGCCCTTGTGGCCGCTCATGACGAAACTGGTGAGAAATGCGGGCGAGCTATATACTAAATCTCATGATTGAATTGGGATCCAAAAATTCTTTTCGTGAAATGGGGCTTACCGAAAATGAGTTTTGGCGGTCCCTAGCACCCGTTTTAAATGGGCTGAACTATCTGATTGAGGACCGAACGATCACTATCAAGTATTGCAAAGGGGAAATTGTGATTCAGCTCCAAACTGCATTTGAGCGGAAGATTGCTTCATTGAAACTCCCGGTTCTTCCCGTTGAGATCCATTTTTCTGATCTAACACAATCCGAGCATAAATTGTTTTTGGAGCGTTTTGATCGATGTTTTCAACGGGGCGGCGGCTGACTGTTAACGGGGTTTTCGCACAAATTTTCTACGATCGAAACCCGAGGTTGCAGTTTAAGCGCTGATATCCATGTAGAGTTTTGCGTGAACGAATCAATCGAATGTATCGACGTTTTCTAATAATGTTTTCATTTTACCTAATGCCACGGAAATATTGTAATGATCGTCAAAAAGAATTCTCGCCCTTTTGCCAAGGTTGCTGCATTGAAGCCGATGTTTTGACAACCAACCAATGGATTTCGCCAAATCAGTTGAATTATCAATATTTATCGAATATCCACATTGATTATCCATGACGATTCGAGCAATTTCTCCTTCGAGGTCTCCAACGAAAAGTACACCTCTACCAGCTGCAGCAATACCATAAAATTTGCTGGGAACAATCAGGCCCTCAAGTTCCGGTATCAATGAAATCAAATGGATGTCGGCACAACCCAGGCTTTCGCTCAGTTGATTCCTTTGCTGATAAGGTTTGAATATAATATTGGCAAGGCTACGCGACTTAGTTTGGGCTTGGATCCAATTTCTTTTTGCCCCATTGCCAATAAACAAAAAGACAATGTCCGATTCGTTTTTAAGTACCTCAGCCGCATCTAAAATGGTGTCGAATTCGTGCGCGCGCCCCATATTCCCTGAGTATCCTACAACGAATTTATCCTTTAGCCCCCATGTGCAGCGCAAAGAGTTCTGGTTATGGCGTGTTGGACGAACTTTATCCCCATCGGACCAGTTGTGAATAACCAATGTGTTTGCTTTTGCGTTCGTTTGATATTTAACAATTTCTGCCATTCGTTCACCTAAAACGATATTGGCTTTGGCAAATAACAATGAGTGATTTCTTACAAAAGCCAACATTGGAACGAGTGGTTTTATAGCTTTGATTCCAAGGGCTCCTGCAACTTCGGGAAATAAATCCTGGAGCCAGTTAATTAAAATGGCTTCTCGATACCAAGCTACTGCAGCAGCAAAAACGGAAACCAATGGCGGGTCTGATTTCGCTACGATAATGTCGTGCTGTCTCGTTGTTTTTAGTAATGCGATAACAGCGCTAAAATAAAAGCTTAGGTAGTCAATGGCTCTTCCAATAAGATTGCTGCGTCCAAAGGAAGTCGTTGCAATCCTTTGGACTTGTACTCCTTGTATAATTTCATGGGCTCTTAACCTGGCACCAGGATCATCGATGAGTTGTCGGCTAGTGATAACATGAATTTCAAAATTTTGAGTTACTAGGAAAAATGTAAGGTCAGTCAATAGTTGGCTGGTGGCAGAATGGTCTGGGTAAAAGTACCGGTTTACGAAAATTACTCGTCGGTTCAATGGATCGAGGTCCTTTTAAAAATTGGGGCAGTGCAACAGATTAAAGTATTAGGATAGTGGATCGGCTAGGCTCATCCTATATAAACATCGATGGTGTTCGAATATCGCACCGATAATGCGGTAGAGTTGCATCATTCTTTGTGTTCACTGATAAATTCGAGAGTTTTAGTCCACCATTCTGCCTGATTATTCCAAACCGCCGGTCCGCCATTTCTCCACCCACCCCAAATCACAACTCCGTCAGCGTGCAATCGTACTGTTTCTAGCTGTTTTTTCCAAAAATCCCCAGGAATATATTGATTTTTCAACTGCTTATTAGAATTGTGAAATTGCGGCCATAAAAACGCGTAGACGGGTTTACTTGGCAAAATTCGGCGAGCTTCTTTTAGTTGGGCAATTGCATATCGTTTCCATACGGCAGGTTTATTTTTAAACGTATACAATGAAGGAAACGCTATATCGAGAGACTTTGCTAATGGCAATAGACGATCATTTTGGCTTTGCCATGATTTATATGCAGCAGTGTTTTCTTCCTTTAACGAACGGTAGTATTCTCGAATCGGAGGTAACCCGTAATATCCTAGTTTTATTCCTGGCGCGTAATTTCGAAATTGATTGATAACGGTTGTGTATTTTTTGATCGATTCGTTGGCTTCTTGGGCTGAGCCATTTAGTTTCCAGTGCTCGATATCGAGTACAGCAATTGTATTCTTTTCCATTGCCTTGCCCGCGATTTTTTTGATTTGGTCGGTAGAGGGTAATTTTTCTAATGACCGACCTTTTTTCCAAAAACGACTTTGGTAGTAAAGGTCTATGGGTTTAATCCCGTACTCACTGAGGTCCGGTTTATTTTTATAGAGAGTACTATCAAATATAATAAAATCTTTCGTTGGAGCGGCGGATAAATCACAAGCAATTAGCCACAGAATAAAAAGACTCCAGCAGACTCGATGAATTTTCATGATTGTTTTGTCCAAAATATCGGTGGGGAAAGCTCTGAATCAATTCGACCCAAAAAATACTAATATAGATCGGTACGGAGCTGATGACCTTTTTCCGTAAAACCTATAGAAGATGAGTGGGATTTAGCTCAAAGAGAGGTTTCAGAATTTTTAAGCCGTATTTCGCTTACTTTTATTTGAATAAAATATTCGTAGATGGATTGTAAAATGGAGTATGTTAACCCGGCTCTGCCGTCTAAAAAACCCCGCCGCAAAAAATAATAGTAAGCGAACTTGATGAAGGGTCGTGCAGGCAACCTGAAAAATATTTCTTTTAAAACTTTGCGTCTGATATTCGGATTACGCGAAAATAAATTTTTGTAGTGTACCGATCTTGAACGAACAGTCTTAATGAGTTCTTCGGCTTCCATATCAGAATATCGATTGTGCCGTGCTATCCAATGCGCAATGCCATGACTGAATGGATAGTGATGAATATGCGACGATAATTCGGCGGTTTCTCCATCGACAACAGCAATGGGGTTAACTAATCGTTCATATTGAATCTTTTGTGGTTGAAATAGCCGGACTAACCAAGTTGGATAAAGTTGGGCGTGCTTTAACCAGTGTCCCATAAAGAAATCCTTTCGCCGAATACGGTATGCGGAAATATCCGAATTTTTTCGCCCAACTTCTTGGACTTCTTTAGCAAGTTGATCCGGACACCGCTCGTCAGCATCCATATACAATACCCAAGGATGTTTGAATTTTATATTTTGTACTGCCCAATTTTGATGGCTAGACCAGTTGTCAAATTTGCGCTGTTCGACCCGACAACCGAATTCCTTTGCGATAGAGACAGTTTTGTCTGAGCTATATGAATCAAAAACAACAATATCATTCGACCATGCTAATGATTTTAAACAGGCGACAATATTCGTTTCTTCGTTCAAGGTAAGAATCATTACTGAAACAGACACTTAACTATCTCCGTATTGAGTTTTAATGGGAAAGTGTAACTTCGAGATCGCATCACGATTTGGCCTTTAGCTTTCGAAAAAGGAAAAACCATAATCAATGTGGTTTTTGGAGTAAATCACCGTCAAAGGTCACGTCCGCAAGCATATTTTCGTGAACATTAATCTGATCGTCGCTAAAGCGGTAGCGTATTATTTTGGCCGGAACCCCACCAACGATGGCATAGGCTGGAATATCATGCGTAACAACTGCTCCAGCTCCGATAACTGACCCATTTCCGATTTTTACACCACGCATGATTGTGGCACCGTGTCCAACCAAAACATCATGTCCTATCTCTGTCAAGCGCGATGCAGGCCTTCCGGAAAAACAAATTGGAGTGCCAGGTATGTCATAAACGTGATCTGCTCCCGTGATGTTCACGTAGGAGGATAGACTGGTATAGTTGCCAATCTGAGTGTGAGGTGCAATTTCGGTGTAGGGACCAAGGTATACGTGGTCACCTGCAGTAAATCCTGGAGAATGTATTTTAACTTTCCAAGCGACGTGGAAATTTTTTCCTACGATCGCTCCCCTATATTTAGTCCTCAATAAGAAAAACATTCGAACAGACTTTAACAGGACCTTTATATTGATCAACTGTAGGGACCTTTGAGTTTAAAGTATTCAATGGCTTTATTGAAAACTTGGGCTTGTATGGCGGGATTGTATTTTTCCTGGATTATTGCGCGACAGCTTGTTGCCATCTTTGATTTTGTATTTTTGTTGAATACAATCTGCTGTATTTTTTCGGCCATATCTTCAACATTTTCGTCACTGAAGAAAAAACCTGTTTTATTATCAATCACTGCTTCCCATTCTGGAAACTGTTTTTCGGTATTGTTACTAATGAGAACCGGAGTGCCGAAAACCAGGGAATGCATAATAGTCAGACCTGCGCCAGAAGGAATTACACATAAATCGCTAGATTTGTACACTAGCCCCAAATATTCTTCTTCATAATGTTCACCTAAGAAATGAACGAGGCTTGATACACCTGTTCGAGTAGCAAGTTCTTTGAGGTGTTGCTTTTGGCTACCTTCTCCAACAAGTGCGCAATGTACTCTAATTTTCTTATTGGAAAGTATTGCTAGAGCCTTTACGAGTAAGTCGAGTTTTTTTATGGGTTGCAACCGTCCGGTAAATACCACAAGTCGTTCGTTTCGTTTAACGTCTAGTGTTTTCTTAAATTTGAGTTGATCGGCTTTATTGATGTTGTGGAATATCTGATTTTGATGTAAGTAGTTTAATGAATTGTAAACAACAAAGAGGTTATTTTGCGTAAACCCCTTATCGATTAGCAACTTTTTAGCATAATGGCCATAAAGAAGGTGACCAGAAGCCAGCTTGTAAAATGATCTTCTTATCCACCATTTGGGTCCAGTTTCATTGCTGAGAAGGCCATGACCCCATAAGATAACCGGCTTACCCAATATTTTCCCTAACACCAATATTACCCACGCTGTGAGCGAATAGGGGTTGGATAGCACTATCATGGCATCAGGTTGATCCACGATAAACATTTTAATTGAATTCGGTTGCCAATAAAATTCAGGCATTTTCAGCAGCCGAAACGTAAATGTCCTCGCTTTTAACTGACGGATATTGGACGAATCGGATGAAATAATTTTAAGGTACGGCGTATCGCTATTATCGTCGCAGATGATGGTAAATTTAGGGTCATCCTGGGCACATAGAGTTTCGAACAATGGCTCCCGGTAGTGAGGAATACAATTATATTGAATAAAGACCTGTACCATTGTTGTTTATCTAGGTATTCAAGAGATTGGTTTTTTCAACGCGGTGTTTTGCGTATTGTTTCTGTTGAAATTCTACAATTGAGTTTTTAAGCAATATTTCGTATTTAACGAGGAGAATAATAAACATAAAAAACTCCAGATTTGATAATAGACTTCCTTGTTTTAGTGACAATAAAAAGGCATAAATTGACATTGAACAAAGCACAGCGAGTAATTGGCGTGCCTGATCACTATTTTTGGTAAGCGAGTAACTTTCGACCGCGCTCTTAATACCGGAGAAAATAATGTAAAGGTATAACGAAAAACCAATAAGTCCCTCTTCCCCAAGAATTTCAAGTGGGACAAAGTGGGGGTATAGCCCAATAATCCGGGGATCGTATGAGGCAGAATTCCCTAGCCCGAAGAAGATCGTAAATACATTTTTAAGCCAGTGTGTTAGTAATACGAACGCTTGATCTAGGCGGCCACCCACCGCTTCGTTCATTGATTGATCGCTCCATCGATCAGTCTTCCCCCAAAATTCTGTTAAAGCCCAGCTGGAAACGAAGAACACAATCGCTAATAAACCGAGCGCAAAAAGAAAGCCTTTAAAGTTTTGGATGCTATGGGCCAATGGCCAGGTAACTATCAAGCTAAGGAATAAAGCAATGAGCTGTCCTCGAGAACCGGATTTGATGATGAGAACTAGGCATATAGCCGCTAATACCCACTTAATAGGATCAAAATATTTTTTGGTTTTACGTCCTTTCAACAATAGTGCGGCAAAAACGACGTTTCCTGCCATTTGAGCGACTGCCAAGGGATTGCCATATACCTCTCCACCAAATCTGGCTGATAGGACAATTCGTCGAAAATGCCATTCGACCCCAAAAGTAAGAAGTAAAGCCAATACCCCCCCCATTACTATAATTAATAGAAATACGGGTTCTAAATCTGGGAGCCGGGTAATCAGGAGGGGTGCCAATACGACAAAAGTAATTATGTAAGGCCATGCTTTGGCCCAAACCTCATAACTAAGGTCTGGGCGAGGCGCCCAACTAGCGGAAATAAAGGCGTACAAAAATAGTAATAGAATCAGCCATCCGACAGGTGGGTAGTTTGCAAAGATTGGACGACTTTTGATTAGATTTATTATCAAGCCAAATACAATGACGCATCCAATCGTTAAATTTGTGAAGGATTGATGAAGAAGGAAAAAGGCTTCCGAAGCTTGAGCCCATTGTTCCAGACCAAACATGCATATCACGCCGACGAGCGCTACAGCTGGAGAACGCCAAACAGCTATAATCAAAATGGTGATTATCAGAGTATATAGCCCCATGGACGTCATTGATGAATCACACCCCTTAAATGTTGATAACAACCATCACTCATTGCACGATATTTTTGAACGGGCTTTTTGACGGACGGAATGTGCATAGCTAAGAGCATTTTATTGTATCGAGAGATTGCCAATGGTCGTATTGTTATACATTTCTAGGGGTTTATCCTATTTCATATCCTAAAGCCGACAACTGTTTCGCTGCGAGCCGATTGAATCGATCAATTTCATGTAGAGTGAGTTCCTTTCGCCATCTTTGCTGACTAACCGGCGTAATATCTTTTCGTAACATAGAAAATTGGGGTAAATAACTTCGTTTGTCCATTGAATAGTATTTAGGGTTTATTTGATTCGAATCAAATTGTTCCTTAAGAAATACCATAATCCTTTGTATTTCAGTTTTCGGTGAATTGGTCAGATGTTCATACTTGACTTCCAACATATTGTCGTTGGTTCTTGCTTTTAATTGCGCTTCGATACATTTTTTCCAATAAATTGCGTATTTTGCTAGATTAGATCCTTGGGGGATTCCTTGATGTTTACGGGCAGAACAATAGCAATCACGCCCATCACGATAAATACAGATAAACTGTGCCTTTGGAAAATACTTTAAAAGAAAGGGAATTTTCAAAATGTGTTGGGGTGTTTTTTCCAAAAATCGCATCCCTCCTTCTCGTTTTTTTACTGCACGAGCTATATTGTCAAAAAAATTAACGATGTCTGAGCTTTCTTGGTAAATCGACAATATCTGCTGTTCATTTAAATCGCAAAATTGACGTTTAGCGTTGAATATATTTTGTCGCGTGAATATACCACTTTCTCGTTGTGAACCACTGATATTGGGATGTGCAGAAAGTATTGTTTGCAACAGTGTCGTTCCTGAGCGGGGTGCACCCATGACAAAAATATGATTGTCAATGGAGGTATGCTTGGGAATACGCCAGCTAATATTCCTTAGGGTATCGAGTAAAATTTTAGACACCATTATTTAATCGAGCGTCTTTAGGAATAGGTATTAATGGTGCACAAATAATCGATGGAATTTATAAAGTTAGGATTCATCACAATGAGGGCAAGATAGAGCGGTTGTGTTCCCAAATACAGTTAATGAGTGAAGAAAGTGTTCTAAACATGCCACTAATAAAATGGATCGTTGTCTGTGGTTACAATTTCTAGTTTAAATCGCCACTTTACCCGTCTATTTAGCGGATCTAGCTTGAGCAAAATAAATAATATCCTTAAGCTGCTGCTTCATAAAAATACCACTAAGCAAAAGGTAAGTCACAAAAAAAACACATAGCAAAAGTGCTAATTTAGCTAGCCCCTGGACGTCAATCATTGCCCAGTTAACAAACCCGAACGTGCAATATGCTGCGATAATCGATACCACCAATGGTAGAGTGATAGCATGTAGTACCCTGAAAATGTTTAAATCGACAAGACGACCTACAAGAATGCATTGCGTTAATGCGAAAGTCCCGCGATAAAGGCATACAAACGTGGCAATCGTTAACAAATCACCTAACCAAGCAGCGATCGCGACAGTAATCATTCCGCCAAGACCATATCCACCGATTAACCATAATCGGTAGCGCCAATATCCAAGTGCCTCAGTTAGCGTTCTTCCCAGCGATACGAGCAAATTAGCCGGTACTGTTAGTGATAATATTTGTGCAATGGGTACAGCATCTTCCCATTTACCTTGCCAAAATAGCCCAACTAAGGGTTCGATTGAAAAGAAGAGCCCGACAGTTAATGGAATCCCAATAAAATTAATATTTCGAAGCACCAACTTAAATGTATCTTTAAGTTGTGGTAAATTCATTTTTAGCGGTGCAAGTATAGGAAGCATGACTGTTTCAATCGTGCTGACGAATAACACAGATACCGCGACCGTTAATTGCAACGAGAAAAAATAGATTCCTAAATCGGTTTTGCTTTCGAATAAGCCAATAATGAAGTAATCTCCATTTTGGGTGACCGAAATAGCTAACGTACCTAACATCACCCAGCGAGCATCTTTAAAAATTTCTTTGAATTTCTTCCAAGTTAACTTTAAAGAATTTGGCCACTGTTTGACACAAATCCATCCAAGCACCCCCCATAACACCGGTTCGATAGCCATTGGCAAAACGAAGCTAAGTGGGCCTATTCCTATTAAGGCAAAAAACATAGTTGAAAACTGTCTGACTAGGTCGGAAGATAATTTAATCAGAGCAAATGACTTAAAACGTTTTGCAATTGAAAGTTTGGCTCGGAAAATAAGCGAAGGCGTCATCAAAAGGAACGATAAGGCGATAAACCCTATCATCCATGTCAATTCTGGAGCGTCATAGATCTGAGCAGCCACCGGGGCAAGGATCAGAAGAATTAAGAAAGCTGTGCAGTTGAAATAGAATGCAAATTTGACAATTAGAGGCGCAAGGTCTGAGTAACGTTCTCCCCTTTGGATGAGTATTTGCTGAGTCCCTCCGTTTCTAAGTAAAGAGACGGATGTGGCGACCGAAAGTGCTAATGCGTATAACCCAAAGTCCTGTTTCGATAGAACCCAACCCAATACAATTTGGGTAAGAAGCGTAGCGATTTTTCCAATGCCGGTGGTAAAAAACATCCAAATTGTGCCACTAAAAGCATTATGGCTCGGATCGTCTTGACTATTTTTTGTACTTGCCTCAGTACTTTCTGATGGCGGCACTATTTTCTTGTAAATACGAGAATTACAGGGATTGAGAATGTATTCTTACCTTTGGGATTTTTTTCAAAAAAGGAAAATTTGATCTATTTTTCGCTCAATTCTGTAGGGTAAAATATCCAACGGAGAGATAAAAAAGTGGGTCATAATAATCATCAATAAAAATATACCACCGGCAACCCACGTGAGAACGAGTTTTCTTTGCTTCTTGAAAGCCAGTTGTTCTTGATTTTCAAGATAAGGAATTGCAGTTAGAATTGGAGATTTAACTAAGCTTTTGATGTCACCAATACTATGAACACAACCTTCTAAACCATCGCGTAAAATAGATTGACCGATACCAGCTCCCACTGCAAAAAGCATCCCTAGAAAGATAATGGCTAACCGGTTTGGCTTTATGGGTTCTTCTGGAAGGACGGGAGGATCGATCATTGAAAACCGTTCCCCTTTTCGTTCTCGCTCCAATTCTTGTGAGATCTCTGCTTCCATTAGCTTGGCTTTGATTTCCCGATATTTAAACACTGCATTATCGTAATCCCGCATCAGGCTCAAGTATTCGCGTTCTACTTGCGGGGACTCCATCATCCGAGACTCCAGATTTTCAATTTTGCGTTTTTGCGTGTCATGTTGTTTGCGAAATGAAGCGATATCGTTTTTAACCGCTTCAAGCTGAGCTTTTAAGGTTAAATAAGCGGGATTGTCGGGGTTATCCTCAAAGATTTGGCCAATGCTTTCTTGCTGCTGTTTTCCTTCCAGATCATTCAGCAATGACGCTATATTCATTTTTAGTCGAGTGATCTCGGGATGTTCTTCTTTATAGCGTTCACGCTTTGAAGCCAGATCAGTGCGAAGCGCAGCAAGCGATTTGGCTTGTTCGGTAAAATCGTCGGATCCAGTGGTATTTTTTTCCAGGGATTCGATCTCTCTTTGGATTTTTACTATGTCAGGGTGACCGGGTTTATAGAGCGTATTGAGTCTCAAGAATTCGATTTTCAAAATTTTCAGTCGGTCATCGAGATCTAAGATCGGCGCCCCCGACGCCGAAAACATGGGGCTAGCTGGATTAATATTTGCCAGCTGTCCACTAAGATAAAATTTTCGATCTTCTAGAGATCTTAACTGGGTTTCAATGTTTAGAAGATTCTGTTCGGCTCGTTCCAATAACTGAAAATTTAGTTGTTTGAACTCAGGAAGCCGTTCACCATGCTTTTCCTTGAAACTCGCCAATTGATTTTCTAGCTGGGAAATTTCAGTGTTCAACCTATTCGCTTCTTCTGATAAAAACTCAGAGGTTTGTGCTGCTTTTAAGGTTCTTGTTTTTAGATTTTCGCTGAGATACAACGAGGACAATTCGTTTGCAACTTTTAGTACTTGGTCGGAATTCTCGCCCTCATAGGCTAAAGTGAATGCGATTGTGGCTATTGTGGGGCGGCCGCTTTGAGGATCAATTACCTCTGCGCTAATCATTGCTAAATTGGTATCGTCTCGCATACGATCGACGATTTCCTCGGTCGTTTCAATCTTACGCCGGTCCGCGTACAAACCAAACTTGTCAATTATTTTGAGCAGGTTTGCACGGGTCATGACACGTGTACGGATAACCTCTATTCTTTGTGCTGCATAGCTGGTAATCGCCGACCGAACGTATTCTGTTGGAATATCCTGTTCTTCAATGAGGATGGTCGCTGTTGATCTATAGGTTGGAGGCCAGAATATTGCAATGAAAATAAACAAAATAAACAGGCCAATAGATACTAATAAAATTGATGTTAAACGCCGTCGAAATATAAAAAAGTAGTGGCTTAAGCCCTTGGGTTCTGATGGAGTTTGTTCTTCAAAAAATTGAGTGTATTCGCTCATTAAATGTATACTTTATTGTCAACCAGGATTCGTAAAATGTAGCTAAAACACCGGATAGAATTTATCATCTTATTTATGCTCTATAAAAAGCGGTGCTCGAGTAGCTGCTAGGGTGTCAAAACGAAGTAGATGAACACAATCCTTAATCTATTGTTATAGATCGCGATGGGTGATGCAAGGGTAAAAGCCATTGGGAAATACCAAATCAAATTGTAATATCAAAAACCAAGATATTTTTCTACCATTGTCTTGTATCTCTACGTGAATAAAGGATTTGTATTTGTAATTGAGGCTTGTGTATGTTTATCTCCCAATAGCATTAGGTATGAACCTTGAGATTATTTGAAAGCGCAGTGGTTGATACTTAAGGTTTTCGCAAGCTATTTATTAAAGTGTTTTCCACCGTTGGCATTAAATAACGGACCGTACGAAAACATGTTCAAGCCTTAGCAAGGCTAATCCAACTTGTCCGTATAAGCGAATAATTAAATGGTTACTGTTCCGGTTTCAGACCTATGGAAAATTTCTGCCCGTGGATGGGCTTTTTTTTTGATTGCATGCTTCGCTTTAGTTGCAATTTTTTATGATGGCCTCGAGTACATGATTAACTTCTGGAACGGAAAGGAAGAATATAGTCACGGCTACCTAATCCCAGTAATTTCAGTGTTTTTAATCTGGCAAAAAAGCGATCAACTTCGTAAGGTTTGTTTTCTAGGGTCTTGGTGGGGAGTGAGCATCGTGATATTTGGGCTCTTACTTTTTTCAGTGGGAGAACTGAGTACCCTTTTTATTATTGTGCAATATGCTTTTATCATTGTCCTGGTAGGTTTAGTTCTAAGCTATACCGGATGGATAGGCATTAAAAAGATCTGGTTTCCTCTACTGTTTTTGGTGTTCATGATTCCCTTACCGGTCTTTTTATACAACAATTTGTCACTCCAGCTACAATTGATATCGTCCAAACTGGGCGTAGATTTTATACGATTTTGTGACATTACAGTATTTTTGGAGGGCAATGTCATCGATCTGGGTTCCTACCAATTACAAGTTGTAGAAGCATGTAGTGGTCTGCGCTATCTATTTCCATTTATGAGTTTGGCCTTTTTATCGGCTTATTTATTTAAAGGCGCCCTCTGGAAGCGGGTGGTTATTTTTTTATCCAGTGCTCCCATTAGCGTTTTAATGAATAGTTTAAGAATCGGGACTATAGGAGTCTTGGTTGAGTATTGGGGTATTTCTGCCGCTGAAGGTTTTGTTCACGATTTTCAGGGATGGGCAGTATTTATGGTGTGCATGACTCTTCTGGTTTTTGAAATGCACATTCTCGCTAGAGTTGGGGGAACTAAGGTGACTTTTTCCGAAGCATTTAACATTGAATTTCCAATGCCCGTACCCTCCGATGCAAAGCTAAAAGAAAGAGCGATACCATTTCCGGCATGGACAGCTTTATCTATTATTGTTTTGGTGGCTTTACTCGCGTCGGTTTATGAAATGCCAGCCGAACAAATTCCGCCGAGAAAAAGCTTCGTCCAATTTCCAATGAAATTGGGTAAATGGCAAGGTAAGCCCGATTTTTTGGATGGTAAAGCTCAAGAGGTCTTGGCTCTCGATGACTATCTTTTAGCTAACTATCGAGATGGGCGAGGTAATAAAGTCAATGTCTATGTAGCCTATTATTTGTCGCAGAGTAAAGGACACTCGATACATTCTCCCCGGTCGTGTCTCCCGGGAGGGGGATGGAATGTGACCTATTTGCCGGAAGCAACATTGCAAGATCGACGGGGAAACAATATTCAAGTCGCTCGTGCTATGATCGAGAAGGGTGATTACAAGCAACTGGTGTATTTTTGGACTCAACAGCGTGGTCGCATTATTACTAATGAATTTCTTGTTAAGTGGTATTTGTTTTGGGACGGCTTGACTAAACACCGAAGCGATGGTGCACTCGTTAGATTCGTGACTCCGATTGGTGTCTTGGAAAAATTAGAGCAAGCCGACGAACGGCTTGTGTCGATGATTGATCAAACAGTATCTATGCTACCCCAATATGTGCCGGATTGAAGCACACTGTGGTTAGTTTTTTCTTTCCTGTTTTGGTAGCACTGCTGGTGACGACGGCTTTGATTCCACCACTTATAAAAGTTGCAGCGCGCGCGGGATTACTTGATTTTCCCAATCCACGGAAAGTCCATACACAATCGGTTCCTCGTGTAGGAGGAATAGCGCTCGGAATAGGGAGTTTTGTAGCTATGCTGGCCTGGATGGAACATAGCCGTGAGTTAATGGCGATCATGGGTGGAATGGCGATTCTCCTCGGCTTTGGTGTATGGGATGATTGTTACAATCTCGATTATAAGTCGAAATTCGTGGGACAAATTACGGCTGCAATCTTTTTCGTTTGGTATAGCGATGTAGAAATCCACCGGTTTCCCATTATGGACGTATGGGAAATTCCAAGCTATTTGGCTTTCTTGCTCACGATTATTTCTATTGTCGCCATTGTCAATGCAATAAATATGTCCGATGGTCTAGATGGTTTGTCTGGGGGCAAAACCCTTTTAATACTAATGTGTATGGCTATCTTAGCATTTCAATCAGGGCAAAATGGGGTCATGCTCGTCAGCCTTATCCTAAGTGGATCAATATTGGGTTTCCTGCGTTTTAATACACACCCTGCAAATGTTTTTATGGGTGACGCGGGTAGTCAACTAATCGGTTTTTCAGCCGCCGTATTAGCGCTTCTTTTAACCCAAAGCACACATTCTATCTATAGCCCAGCTCTACCACTGGTGTTATTTGCATTACCTGTCTTTGATACTCTATCGGTAATAACTCAACGCTTAGTTAGCGGTCACTCACCATTTAAAGCGGATAAAAATCATCTTCATCATAAGCTTTTATATATCGGGTTTTACCATTACGAAGCGGTACTCCTGATGTATATTGTTCAGGTTCTACTCATCTGTTTGGCGTTTTTTCTACGCTATGAAAACGATTTGGTGTTGGTGGGTATTTTTTTGTTGTTTTCAATAATCTTGGCTTTTTTTATTGTGTGGTCAAACGGCAACTATCAGATCATCCATAGTCGGCAAATGTCCTCAGCAAGTGGGCTGGCAAGAGCAATCGCGCGATTAAAGAGTGGTTGGTTTAACCAAGTTTTGTTCATCATCACAGGGTCCTTGGTTTCAGCCCAGTTCGTTATTAGTGTATTGGCACCGAATGAGATATCGATCGATTTCGGTTTGTCCGCCTTTTGTATGCTATCAGCCTTCGTTTTGGCAAATCGACTTTGTCCCGCTTATTACAATATAGTAGTGCGGGTGATTGCGTATGTTTTAAGTGCATTTTCAATTTATTTAATGGAAATCATACCAGGGAGTTTTGATGCTTGGTCAGGTTTATTCAATGCTTGTTATCTAGCACTCGCGGCCATGGTTATATTCAATATTTTTTTTTCATCGAGCAACAGATTTGCATTGACAACGCTAGATTTTCTAATTATTTTTTTGTGTTTGGCGGTTGGGCTAATTCCTTCTTTGACATATTCTCAGTACCCTTTGAATGAGCTGTTAATAAAGTTTGTGGTATTGCTGTATAGCTGTGAATGTGTACTTTCTCAGAGAAGCCAGCGCTTCAATCCCATATATATAGGTATTATCGGTGCTTTGGGTTTTCTGGTTGTGCGCTGGTTAGGATGGTTTGGGGTACCCATCGTTGCTTAGCGTTGGAAGAGAAAAGACTTTCTTTCTAGCTAAATTTTGGTGTCAATAGCATGCGATTTTTTGTCTTTCTACCAATCGATATTTCGCCTAACATGGCTGGGTTAGCGGTTTGCCAATAAAGATGTCTTGACGGGGTCGGTTGACGTTTTTCAAGTTTATTTGTAATACCTCAAGGTTTGTTGGCTTTAAAAAACAAACCATTACACCAACTATTGATAAACTTTTCGGATTTGCTAGAATCATCACGGTACCCAATTGATGGGGCATCATCACTAAATTAGGAGAGTATCATGACACAGTCGAATCAATCACTCGATATTTCCAAACGCACTTTTCTGGGTGCTATGGCGGCGTTGACAGCAGTTGGTGTTAGCCCA
The DNA here is from genome assembly GCA_964653275.1 of uncultured Methylococcales bacterium. Lineage (GTDB taxonomy): Bacteria > Pseudomonadota > Gammaproteobacteria > Methylococcales. Next base: position 5,213 of record CAZZET010000004.1, on the reverse strand, counting down.
ACGATATTGGCGGCAGATGGTGGTGTCCATGGTAAACATACGGCGTATCCGAAAAAGCTGGTAGCAACAGCGGAGGAATGCAGTAACGTGGGGCAGGCATGTAAAGCACACATATATGGCGTTATGACGAGTGGGGATGACAGTTTAAACAAGTGTCTGTTATTGGTGCGGGACACAATTGCAGCATGCGATACTTTGGTCGAGCTTGTTACCAACGGATCATCACATAGCAAGCATATGGCTGGAGTTTGTGCCGGAATATGTAAAGACTGTGAAGCAGAATGCATAAAGCACGCTAAGAAACATGCTATTTGTAAGACAATGGCGGACAGCTGTAAAGCTACTGTAGCTGCCTGCAAGAAATATATTGGATGAGAAAACCCAAAAATAAATAAAAAAAGCCTCGTTTTAGAACGAGGCTTTTTTTGCCCAAGCTTTATCAAAATGAGTTTAATACAGGTTTCATCACTGTTTTGTGGAGCCACGGTATGGCTGCGACTTCTTTCATTGCAGAAACATGTTCAAAGAAGCACTTCGTGCTTTCCTACGCGCTGAATACTCACATGCTCTCGTGATCCTTCGCTCTGAAATCTCTTTGAAGCTAGAATTGAAGGGGTTTTATCGAACAGTTCTTCATGAAAAATTACATTAGTGATGAAATGGAAATGCCTCAAAAGTCCATGGCTATCGAAAAAACGCTAACCCACACCAATTTATCTTTGAGCTATATTTGTATCATAGGTTGTTGATAAATAAAGGTCTTAATTATGAAATGGATGGTCGTATTTGCAGTTATCGTTTTTGGTACGGTTACAAATAGTTTTGCTGATCCTCAGGTACAAAAACAGGTTATTGATAACTCACGAGTAGTCGTAACAATTCCTGCCAGCGTTAATTGGCAAGAAAATGCAAAAACGATTGCTATCAAGCTGAAAGCGATGGGCTTCGAACCAAGAAAAATTTGTATCGAAACCTCCGGTCCTCAAAAACATGTGGCATTTAACAACTAGCCCGATATTCGCTCTGAAATTTCAATAACTTTGCTATATCAGAAGAAACGCGTGGCATTGAATATTTGCGATTCAATGAGTAAGGATTTGGTTAAGTAGCCCAGATGAAATGGTGAAAGTGGTCTATAAAAACCCCATCATCCAATTGCTCTAAGTCTATGATTGCAAAATCTGGGCAGTGGCGCGTTGCAGCGGTCAACCCTGCGGCGCAAGGTGAACCGAGAAGAACATGACGAAGTTCCAGCCCAGTTCAAGCGGTGGGTATGGGCAGGGGGATGCAAATTGAAGGGATTAGAAAGAAGGCGCAATGCTGAAAGCGACCTTTATCAATACTCATGAGACTGGTTTTTTTAATGAGATCAACGTGTCGCCTACATTTTGATGAACAATTTCTAATATGGAAGATTGATTAACCTGGAACAAGCTTTGATGGATTTCAAACGGAAACCAAGCAGGATCAGAAATTATTTCATCAGTGGTCATTCGATCTCTATCATTAGAAAAGAATGCTGACGCTAACAGCCAAGTGGCCAATTCTGGGTTGTTGATCACGATTTTCTTCGGCGAATGAAAAAGACTCTTCGATTCTGGGATTAGCACACCCCATTCACCAAAGCTCTGTAAGAGTCTTGTTGTTGCTCGCCTTACGCTTTCGGTATCACCATGCAGCTCAACATTTCTACGGACTAGTTCTTTGCTGATGATGTCATCCTGCAGTCTTAGAAGGCGTCCGATTAAGCGAACGAGTGATGCGAAAAACGGATAACTGGCAATCGATAATCCCCAATGAATAGCTAAACGTTCATCATTAGAGCAAGTTTGTAGAAAATGGATTGCCTGTTTTTTAAATAGCTCGTTCTTATCATATGTATTAACCCATACGCCAAATAAAACGTTTTTCGTCTTACGAAGTGAAGTGGCACCATTGATGAATGGAGCGAGATAATCATCTACGAGTTGATGTAATTCATCACGGCTTTTCTCTTGCGCCACCCACTTGGATATTTGCTCTAGCCAGGCACGTTCTATATAACGGTCAAAACCTATTGATAACTTCTTTTTATTCACGATTGATCTACTTCTTTTGATTCGTTTGATATTTTTATATAAGGCAATATGACCTCTTCAATAGCAATGCCGCCATGTCCTACTATGTTTTGGTTGCTTGAAACAAAGGCTTCGCGTTCGGACATGACTATCGACCAGTAATCAGACGGCAGACCAATCTGCGGCCATAGAATGGCAGACTTCGATTCGTTTTCGATTTTCTTGAAAATTTCATCTCTGAGTATTTCTGTCTGGTATACCCGCGCTCTTTCTCCCCTTGAATCAGCAACTGCACCCTCTGATATTTTTCCACAACCGATTGCTTCAACATTGCCATGGTCAGATGTAATATGTATCGAGAATCCATAGTCAATCAGCGCGTTGATAAGTTTTGGCAAGTAGCCGGATTCACCCCATAGCTTTACCTGGTTGTGCATTCCTTCTGATCCAAGCTTCATACCATGCATGATGTCATCAACGGTGTTAATAACTAATCCAACAGATCGTAGTCGGTGATCAGATAATTGATCAATTAAGACCGCTACATCATCATCGGTGCCGAGACTCTTCTTGTACATAACCTCAGATTGACTCAATCCTTGTTCTTGCCAGAATTGCAGCCATGCTTTTGGTTCGGCGCTAGTAGTATGAATCGTTTTGGAAAACTGGTAGGGCGCCTTCACCGAGAACAATGCCTGTCGGGAGACAGAGGTTACCGTCGGCACCCAGGCAAACACTGATAGCTCCGTAGTAGCTTGAGAAATATTGAAGCTGTTCCGAAGCGTTACCCATTGATCCAAAGCCAGGCCATCTATAAGTATCAGCGCGCTTTTAGTGGTGCTTGATGAAGTAATCTCACGCGCCATACTTTTTGGAATATGATTCAGCATGACTGGCGGGTTTGGTGGGTGATTATGAAGGCTGTTGTAATTATTCAGCATCCACACTTTAAACTTTGCGTCTATTAGCTCTGTTAGCGCGGCAAACTTTCCCTCACCCAAAACGCCTTTGTTGGTGTAATGTAATGAGCCCAGTTCAGCCCAACGTGGTGCAAAATGTAGCCATGCCTGATGCATTGAGTCTTCATCAGGTAATGTGTCCTGGCAGAGAGTAACCAGACCAGCAATGCGTTTCCTGACCTCTTTTTCAGGATCTTGTTTAACGCCAATTAGACACCAATGATCTGCCAAGTCATCTGGTGAATCTATTTCGATGGGTGACAGAAAGCTCTCTAGAAATAGATTATCTATATATATCCGGACATCATCATGGCCAAACGGAAGAATGACTTCTGGGATTTCGTTTTTATTTACCTGATAAATGGCCGGTGGCTCTTTTATTCCTTTTGGTAGTGAATCCTTTACCGCTGAAACATAAGCAGGCCAAAGAGTTTGCAGAAACTCGAAAAATTTATGGCTGTTGGAAATTATCTCGTCTAATGGCCAGTCTTTGAACTGTGCTCGTTTGCTTAGCAGCTCGGTTAGTCTGCTTTTGAGTATTGTTGGGAGTTGAATGTCGCGGTAATGGATGCGTAGCAATGTACGCAGCAGGTCAGAAGATGTTTGAATGACTTCAGGTGCCACCTGGTAAATATGTCGTAAGACAAAGTCTCGACTGGCTGTGTCTCCCAATCTGCCAGGCGTATATTCCATTATTGCCCGATCTAACGAATCCAGCTCCTCAGGTTCAAGGCACTTCAAAACATCCTGAAACAGCTCACGAAAGCAGTCCGCTAATGAAAGGCTAACCATCCTGGCGTTTTTACTTATATCAAAAGGGATATCGTTGATGCTCGACGTAACAGTATCAATGCTGATAACCAGTGGTTCGCCTTGGACACTGTTAATCCCGTTGGATTGCTGGCGACGGATTTTTAATTCGTAAAAGTGGCGAAGTTCGATTGAATTATCAAAAGGATAAAATTCGAATCCTCTCTGAATCAATTCTCCCTGAATGCCAGGTTCCGTCATGAGATGGTCAGGATCGTCAACAACAAAATAATCCGATATTCCCGGTATCAATTGGCTGAGCACTGTATCTCGCCAGGAGGTGGTTTGCGATGCTTGATTAATCATGTGTCACTCCTGTGCTCGGCGTCACCGACAGGATCAACAGCGTTGTAAGCTCAGGAATTACCTGCTTACTTTCCTCAAAGGAAAGCCTCCATTCATCCATTCCCCTTTCAAGTTTTGCTCGTCTGTAGTTCTTAACCTCTGGTAATCCAATGCGCTCGATTGCCTTTTTTCTGGCGTTGAATCCGTATTCAGTCTTTTCCTTGATGACATTTAAGGATTCAGTGTGCTTTTGTTTGAGCTCATTAAAGAAATCCATTCCGGCATCTTCTGCGATCAGCCTGGCCTTGTCGAAGGCAGACTCACCATCTGAAATTTCATGTTGGTTTTCTTGTCTCTGAATGTCATGAATTTCAGCATCATTACTTAGAAGTGCTTCCCAGATACGTTTTGCAGTTGCTGGAAAGACTTTTCCATCCGATGTGAAATAAACAGGGAAAAAGGCTTTTAAGTCACCGGTTTGATTCCTGTCATAACTGTTACTTCCAGCAGTATTGTGGCCAAGAGATATTTGCCATAGTGACCAGATACCATCGACTGAATCCGGAATAGTCGGGATGCTAACTCTGGGTATTGGGTAACCCGGAGCCCAGGATGGTATGCTTTGAACCAACCCTCTGATTTTAGGAATGTCGAGGGTAATATGCTGGCCACTTTGATCTTCTTCAGCCTGACTATTTGAAAAAATACAGTTTTCCCAACAATCATCGTTTGGCCAATTAAGCTGCCAGCTGTTGTCTCGTTTTTCAATTGATGCATCTTTGGCTTGAGACAGATAACTTAATGTCATCCTTTCAAGCCAATAGGGTAAAGGATGCTGTCTAAGTGTTTCTGCCTGCTCGGCATCAATAGGAGTGTCATCTGAAAAAAGATGTTTACTGCTTTGGCTGTATCTGGCTTGTTGTTTTAATTCTTGAAGTGCTTTATCTATTTCCTGATCAATATCATCTGGATGTTGTAATGCGCCAGTATAAAGCTCATCGAAGAGGTGACCCGCCTGAGCAGAGTCCAGGACATCACCTGTTTTATCAACACCGAACTCTTCCAGTATTGTCATGAGCTTTTCTTCAAGCACTTCTCGGAC